>JANYGO010000066.1 GCA_025362325.1 Cyanobacteriota bacterium
ACGGATTTTTTAACGGATTTAACGGATGTCACGGATAGAGGGAAGTTCGGCAACGGATTTTTTAACGGATTTAACGGATGTCACGGATAGAGGGAAGTTCGGCAACGGATTTTTTAACGGATTTAACGGATGTCACGGATAGAAAGGTTAGAAGAGTCCTGGACGCATTAAGAGCAAATCAACCGGGTTTTTTACCGAATTTGCAGGGTAAAATCTGTGTGTTTTGGTAAAAAAACCCGGTTTCTGATTGCCTGTGAATAAGTTTTATTTATTCTAGCCAGGGACGAGTCATTAGTTCTAGTTGGTTGACTTCATCTTGGCTTAAAGTCCAGCCTAAAGCGCCGGCGTTTTCTTCGGCTTGTTTTGCGGTTTTGGCGCCGGGAATTGGGATGACTCCGTTTTGGGCTATTAACCAGTTTAGGGCAACTTGGGCGGGCGTGCGATCGCGCTTTTTGCCCATTTTACGCAGAGTGGACATGACTAATTCTATTTTCTCAATGCCGGCTTTGCTGAAGCGGGAGTCCATTTTGCGGGCTCCTGTCGGTTGTTCTTGGGCGCTGTATTTCCCGGTGAGCAATCCTTGGGCTAAGGGGCTGTATGCTAAAATTGTGACTCCCAATTCCGAGGCGGCACTCACAATTCCTTGTTTTTCTACTTGTCGCGACAGCAATGAGTAACGGACTTGATTTGTTGCGAGGGGAACGCCTCGGGCTGCTAATATTTTGTGGGCTTCCCGCATCTGTTCTTCGGAATAGTTGCTGATTCCTACTGCTTGAATTCTGCCTTGTTTTACTTCATCGGCTAAGGCGTTCATCAAAGTTTCTTGACTCAGTAAAAAAGTGAAGGGCCAATGCACTTGGTAGAGGGCTATTTGTTCTACTTGCAAGCGTTTTAAGCTGGCACTCAAGGCTTCGGAAACTGATTTTCCTGTAATCCGCCAAGGTACGGGGCCGAATTTGGTGGCTATTTGCACGGGTTGGCTGGTTTTTTTGATAAACTGCCCCAGCAATTCTTCTGACAAGCCGTTACCGTAGACTTCGGCTGTGTCGAAAAAGTTGACTCCCGCGTCTAGGGATGTTTTGAATGCTGCTTCTACTTCGGCGGCGCCGTAGTTGCTGCCGTAGTTCCAAAATAGTTTGTCGCCCCACGCCCAAGTTCCGACGCACAGGGGAATGACGGCTGGGCCATTTTGTCCTAAGGTAATGGTTGTCACGGTTGGTAAATCCACAATTCTTTATTGTCTATTATTTTTATATGAATAATCGCTTTTGAGCTTCTAGCCGGGGGAATAATGGTGGGCCGTTGCGATATCTCAGTTACTATAAATCCTGATGCTCTGTTTATTTGAATAGTTATGCCGATCGACCATTTGCCAGATTCTACATTAACAGATACCGCGACTGCTGCCCAAAAGCGGGTTAATTTGGTGACTATGTTCCGGCTGGGTTTGTTTCAGATGGGGCTGGGCATGATGTCGATTTTGACGCTGGGAGTGCTCAATCGCGTCATGATTAAGGAGTTGGCGATTCCGGCTACTGTGGTGGCTGGTACCCTGGCGATGCACCAGTTTGTCGCCCCGGCTCGGGTGTGGTTCGGGCAAATGTCTGATGCTAAGCCTTTGTTTGGTCATCACCGCACGGGTTATGTGTGGGTAGGAAGCGTTTTATTTGTGATTTCGGCTTTTTTGGCGGTGCAGGTAATGTGGCGCTTGGGCGCTAGTTTGGAGGCTGTGGGGTGGACGACTCCGACTTACGGCTGGGTGGGTTTGTTGGGTTTGGTTTTTGCTGTTTACGGGATTGCGATTTGTTCGAGCTCGACTCCTTTTGCTGCTTTGTTGGTGGATGTTTCGGATGAGGAGGATCGATCGAAGTTGGTGGGTGTTGTGTGGTCGATGCTGATGGTTGGTATTATTATCGGGGCGATTGTCAGCAGCAGTTTGCTGAAGCAAATTGATGGGGATGTGCCCCGGGAAGTTTTGCAGGCTTCTATTAACGGTTTGTTTGTGAAAGTGCCGGCGGTGGTTTTGCTGTTGGTGGGGATTGCGACTTTTGGAGTTGAGAAAAAGTATTCGCGTTACGGGGCGCGATCAATCGCAGTGAATCGAGAAGATAAAATTACTCTGGGAAGTGCGCTGCGGATTTTGACTGCTAGCCGCCAAACCGGTTTGTTTTTTACTTTCCTGCTGGTAATGACGATTTGTTTGTTTATGCAGGATGCAGTTTTGGAACCCTACGGCGGGGAAATTTTTAAGATGCCGATTTCGGAAAGTACGCGGTTGAATGCTATTTACGGTACTGGTACTCTCATCGGTTTGGCAACCACTGGTTTTTTTATTGTACCCCGCATCGGCAAGCAAAATACGATTAGATTAGGTTGTTTGTCGGTGGCGGCTTGTTTTGGTTTGATTATTTTATCGGGATTTACTGGTAATCCAATTGTGTTTAAGTCGGCTTTGATGTGCTTCGGGTTAGCTTCGGGGATTACGACGACGGGGGCGCTGAGTTTGATGTTGGATTTGACGGCTGCGGAAACTGCGGGGACTTTCATTGGCGCTTGGGGTTTGTCGCAAGCGATGGCGCGGGGTGTGGCGACGGTTAGCGGTGGTGCTATTTTGGATTTTGGCAGGAGTTTGTTTGGGGTGCCGATGTTGGCTTACGGGTTGGTTTTTGCTGTGCCGGCGGTGGGGATGATTTTCGCTGTTTTCCTGTTGAGTCGGGTGGATGTTGCGGAGTTTCAGGATAATGCTAAAAGTGCGTTAGCGAAGCCCTCGAAGAGGATCGCAACTATTCTTGAAAATGAATTAGACTGAGAATACCGGGCGGTTGAAACTGCGTCTATACAGACACTCACGCGCCTCCGCGGGTTGAATAAATTTATCTTCAGTCCGCGGAGGCGGACTTCGTTTTTGTAGACGCGGTTTCAACCGCCGTCTTCGTTTTTGTAGACGCGGTTTCAACCGCTGTATTATCGTACAAACAAATTACAAATGAAAGATTTTTGGAATTCAATTTTAACTTTTTCTCAGACTACTGTCTTGACAGTTGGACAGCAGTTTTTGAAAGATTTCGGTTCTGCACAAGCGGATGAGAAAGATGATGGCAGTTTGGTTACGCAGTCTGACAATTGGGCGGATGCAGAGATTAGAAATGCGATCGCACTTGCTTTCCCCAGTCACGGGATTTTGAGCGAAGAAGGAGAGCACGTTTTACCCGATACTGAATGGTGTTGGGTTGTCGATCCTCTCGATGCTACGACTAATTTTGCTCGGGGAATTCCGATTTGGGGGATTTCTTTGGGTTTATTGTATCGCGGAACTCCGGTTTTTGGCTGCGTGCATTTGCCGCCGCTGAATCAAACTTTCCACGGTTTTTATGCAGAGAATTTGGCGGGGGATGAGGTATTGACAAATATGCCTCAAGGTGCGTTTTTAAACGATCGCCCGATTCGCCCGAGTGCTGATAAAATGAGCGGAAATCATATTTTTAATTTGTGTTCCCGGAGTGTGGGCATCGGGGCTCATCTTCCGAGTAAAATTCGGATGTTGGGTATGGCTAGTTACAATTTTTTAACTGTGGCTTCGGGTGTGGCTATGGGAGGAGTAGAAGCGACTCCGAAAATTTGGGATATTGCTGGGAGTTGGGTAATTGTGAAGGCTGCGGGTGCGGTTTGGCTGCCGCTGGAGACGCAGGCGATTTTTCCGCTGGAAGTGGGGAAGAATTACGCGAGGGTTTCTTTTCCAACTTTGGTGATGAACCGGCAGGAGTTGGTGTCGGTGTTTTTGCCGTTTGTTGAGGCTTGGAAGAAGAAGAAAATGGGCTGATATTAATGTCGCCTCGAACCAAATAGGTTTGATCGTTCGGACTTTAGTCCGCAAGAAAGAAGGACTAAAGTCCGAACGATCAAACCTATGTTATCGTAGTGGAGCGATCGGACAAATCGCACAATTATTAAATAAAACTGCATGGCAGGTGTGACGGAGGAGTCTCCCACCCCTGCCGTGCGGTTTGTAGGAAATATAACCGACCGATGACCGATGACTCAAGTATGCCTGCTGTCATGGATTTCTGCCAATCTGCGATCGGGTGGTTTTCTTTTAGGTCGATCGGGTGATGCGGTGCTGGTACAATTTGTTGTACATTCGCAACGAGATATTTTTTATCATAAAAGTTTTTAACAGGCGATCGGCTGGTTGACTGACAAAAGTCAGTCAAGATCGGGATAAAAGCTGACCCAGACTGGATTAAAGAGAAAAAGAGGGATCAACTGTTTTTAACAAAAAAACCAGTATGAATCGAAATGATCGATCGCCCCTCTCATCTTCAT
>JANYGO010000067.1 GCA_025362325.1 Cyanobacteriota bacterium
GTCCTAATAAAATTTTTCCATCAATTTGAGTACAACTTTCAACCTTCACTCCAGGCAAGTCTAATATATAGTCCAAATAAAAGTCCATGAAAAAAAATGTATTGTTTGTTACATTATACACCATAAAATCAGGAGAGCCGATATTTCTATTGTAATGCTATCTAGAATCGTGCTTCGTTAGTTAAAATCGTTTTAGCGATCGCCCAAAATTAGAATTTGCCTCAACGCATGACACCAGAATCAAAATCTTCTCAACCAAATCCTCCTGAGTCGAATGTGACTGTAGAAAGCCCTAACGGTGCGATCCCTACAGTGCCCCCAGAATCAGCGACAATCGTCGCTACTGCTGAACCGACAAAACCGCTGCCGCCGCCTCCAAGTCGCAAGGTTTTTGCGCCGTTGCAGCCACCACAAACGAATGCTGAGATGTCGGGATCGCTGTTGATATTGGGATCGATCGCAGCAATGATTATAGGGCTAGCCATTGACATCGTGTGGCTCGGTTTGTTTGGTGCGATTTTGGCGATCGCGATCGCCCTGCGGATCATGTGGCCCAATTGGGGCAAAATCTGGACGCAGGTAATCCCTCCGACTTGGCGCACCCTGATCGTCTCTAGCTTTGGGCTGTTGGCGGGAACAGTTGGCTTGCTGATACTCAGCGGGGCTAACGGTGAACTGGGAAGCCGCAATATCAAGATTAACTGGGATGCAGTGGGAGCAGTAGGCGAAGTCATCGGCGCTTTGGGTCAAATTTTGATCGCGATTTTGGGCGTTTATGTGGCTTGGCGCCAGTATGTGATCTCGAAGGATTTGACGATTCAGCAAAATCGAATTACGCAGCAGCAAACCATCGATGCTTATTTTCAAGGAGTTTCGGACTTAGCCCTTGATGAACAAGGGTTTTTGGAAGATTGGCCCCAGGAAAGGGCGATCGCCGAAGGCCGCACCGCTGCGATTATGAGCAGTGTCGATGCTGAAGGTAAAGCGAAAATTCTGCGGTTTTTGTCGCAGTCGAGATTGGTTACTCCGCTGAAGCGCGATCGGCTGTTAGGCCGCCCCATCCTTGACGGCGACGGTGGCTACGCTGAAGACAGAGATCACGGTATCCGCGTTATCGATCTCAATGTCATGTTAGCGGGTGCTGACCTCGCTGGCACCGATTTACGATGGACGGAGTTGAGCGAAGCCAACCTTGTCCGTGCCAATCTCAGCAAGTGCGATTTAGTCAAAGCAAACCTCTCGCGCGCTGTCTTGTACGACGCCAATCTCTCTCGCGCCGATATGAAAGGCGCTACATTATTTTATGGTTCGGTAGAAACTGCATCTCCCCGCAGCCGCACGGAATTTCCCAATTACACAACGGGTGAACATACTGGCGCTGTAGTTGAACGCGCTGATTTTACCGCTGTCAAACGGCTGTCGGACGAGCAACGACACTACTGTTGCTCTTGGTGCGGCTCGAAGTCGAGAGAGACTATTCCGGGCGGCTGCGAAGGTATTCCCAATAAACTCGGACGTTGAAATTAGCAGTACCGCTGTACTTGCCTGTATGTTTGCCGATCGCTAGGCAGCGGACTATACTTTAGTTTCTGATCAACAGTCTTGCGCTGTTTTAGCCATGACAAATACTGATTTACGATTAGAAGTAAGTTCGCGTCTGGATCGCAACAAAAATAGGGACGGGTTAATTTTTGTAATTGCTATGTGGTTTCTGAGTCGATCGGTAATTGCGATCGGGATGCAGCTAATTGCTCCTTTAATCTCCCAAAAACCCTCGGTGTATGCCCTTCGGCCGCCTCTAGGTTTTGTCAGCGGCTTCCTTCCCAAAAGCGGTTGGGAATTGTTTTCGCACGCTAGACGGGAAATGGTACGTCCAAATCGCTACTTCAGGCTACAGCTATGCAAATGACGGGGAGCATCATTCTGTAGCTTTTTATCCGCTATTGCCTTTGCTGATGCGCGGGTTGATGACTCTCGGAAT
The DNA here is from genome assembly GCA_025362325.1 of Cyanobacteriota bacterium. Lineage (GTDB taxonomy): Bacteria > Cyanobacteriota > Cyanobacteriia > Cyanobacteriales > Microcoleaceae > Microcoleus. The sequence goes on from JANYGO010000067.1 coordinate 1,982, forward strand.
ACAAGTCGAAGTAGCAGGGGTACTCATCAATAGTTTGGCGTTTCTGGGTGCATTAGTGGTGGTCTACTTTTGGGTAGAACAGCAATACGATACCGATGCAGCCAAGTGGACGACTTCTGTGCTTGCATGGTGTCCATTTTCGCTATTTTGTACTGTCATATATACAGAAGGATTGTTTTTGTTGCTGACAACATCAGCTTTACGAGCTTTTGAGAGGGGCGAGTATATTTGGGCGGGTTTTTGGGGCGCTTTGACGACTGCTACTAGGGGGCCGGGAGTGGCGCTGATACCAACTTTTTTGCTGACAGCTTGGAGGGAAAAAAGACCTCCTCTCTCTTATGCTGCGGGTTTGGCTAGTGCGATCGGGCTCTTTTCATTTAGTTTATATTGTGCTCTTCGTTTTGGAGATGCTTTAGCATTTATTCACGTCCAAAAAGCCTGGTTGCAGCCTACTTGGTGGGACATATTTCGGGAGTTGTTGAGTTTCCGGGTGCAAGCTGCTAGTAAAGTTGCGATGATTTTTGGCGGTGGCTATTTGTTGTGGCACTTGCAAAAAAGGCTGAGCATTACAGTTTTCTGCTTCGGTTTTTGCTCTTTAGCGCTGCTGATTAACTCCGGTGCTCTGCAATCGGTTCACCGCTACGCCTACGGTATTCTGTCGCTATCGATCGGACTAGGTTTAGTGTTGAGTCGTCACCCTCGTTGGGGATACGCTGTGATGACATTATTTGCTACATTCCTGCTGTACATGGCTGTTAAATTTGCTGCGTGGGCATAGGTAGTTTAAGATAGTTGTCAATATCTTTTCCATCCACTTAATTTACTTTATAGCAACCGCCACATCGGTGAGGACATAAATAACTTCATGAATAGAGCCGATACCCGTACGGAATCAATGGTTTGATTCGGGTTATGCAACTGTCAACTGTCAACTGTCAACTGTCAACTGCTATATCTCCCACGCTGCCTGAAAAAAGTCTCTTTCGCACAGCATAGCGTACCGATAGGTAGCTTCTACTTCCGGCGTTGTGTCCACGTAGCGATCAACCAAACTTTCCAATTGTTTTGCTAAAATCTCAAACTCAGGACTGCTATAGGTAGAAATCCACTCGCTCAAGGCGTGTTCCGGTATATTAGGTTTAGCTAGCTGCTGTCCCAAAAAAGCATACAACCGCAAGCAAGGAGTCATCGCCGCTACTGTCAAACCTACACCGCTTCCCCAGGCTGTTGCTAATAAAAAATCCGTGTAGCGGCGGGTAGCAATTCCCGGTTTTGCCTCGGGCAAGTTTACACCCCATTTCGCTGCATATCCTTGATGCAAGCGAAGTTCTTCTAAAACACCGGTGCCGAGATTGTGGAGGATTTCAAACCCTTCCCAATCCGGTGCTTTTGCCGCAGCAATACTATAAGCGCGGGCGAATGCTCCCAGAAAAAATGCGTCTTGTGCAACGTAATATGCAAAACTATTTTGGGGGAGGCTGCCGTCAGCAATACCTCTGACAAAGGGATGTTGCAGACAAGCTTCGCTTAAGTCTTGATTTGCTTGCCAAAGATAGTTAGAATTTGTCATATTTTTTTATTTGTCAGTGATGGTGATAACTTTGAAAGTGCGACTAAACATCTATGATAACAGATATATTCGGCTTGATTCCATTGGTGACTCTGGGCATTTTGTTTCTGATTTTTCAGAAAATAGATAATTGTTGGCGCAATGCTATTTTGTCCGCAGCAATTGTTTGGGGAGTGATTGTTGCTTTATCTACGGAAATTTTGAGTTTATTTAGGCTGCTGACTTTTGAGTGGGTGTTCGGGCTGTGGTTGGTAGCAAATATTCTCGGCTTGATGGTTTATCTAAAATTTAAACCTGTCAAACCAATTTTTGAGAAAAGTCAAGACGAGCAATTTTCTAGTGTCTCAGTGGGGTTGCTAGGCGGTGTATTATTTATTTTTGCTGCGGTTGGTTTAATTGCTGTAGTTGCACCGCCTAACAATTGGGATTCGATGACTTATCACATGAGCCGGGTTGTTCACTGGATGCAAAACCGCAGTGTTGAGCATTATCCAACTTCTTATGTGCCGCAGTTGTATCACCCGCCGGGGGCTGAGTTTGCGATTATGCACTTTCAGATTGTCAGCGGGGGCGATCGCTATGCTAATTTGGTACAGTGGTTGAGCATGGTGGGAAGTGCGATCGCAGTTTCTTTGATTGCTAAACAACTGGGAGCTAATGGGCGCGGTCAAGTTTTTGCAGCAGTCTTTGCTGCGACTTTGCCGATGGGTATCCTCCAAGGTTCTAGCACTCAAAACGATTATGCTGTATGTTTCTGGGTAGTTTGTTTTGTCTCCTGCGGTTTAGCAGGACTCTGGGCTGGAATCACGGGATTTAATACTTTCAAAATCGGTGCGAGTTTGGGTCTGGCTCTCTTGACAAAAACGACCGCTTATATATTTTGTTTGCCTTTTATTGTTTGGTTTATTGTCGGAGGAATTAAAGGCTTTCGGGGGAAAATGCTGCAACCCATATTGATTATAGCCGCTGTAACTTTTCTAATAAACTTCGGTCATTTTTGGCGGAATTACGATTTGTTCGGTTATGTGATCGGAGCGCCTGAAAGTTTTACTAAAGAATATAAAATTGAAGCAATTACGCTGCCAACGTTCCTGTCAAATGTAATTAGAAATTTAGGTATGCAAGCGGGTACGAGGATTTCCCGAATTAACGGTGCGATTGTGGGAGTGATTAACGTGCTGCACAGAATACTGGGCGTAGCCACAAATGACCCGCGCATCACTTGGCCTCCCGGACAAGTATTTGCGATCGCCACACCGTCATTTAATGAAAACACAGCTACCAATCCCATTCACTTTTGGCTGACATTTGCGGCCATCTCACTTATATTTAAAACCCCAAATTTAAGAAAAACAAAAATAGTAGTAACTTATTTAATTGCTGTAATAATGACATTTTTACTGCTGTGTCTTCTCCTTAAATTGCAGCCTTGGCATGGCCGCCACCACCTGTCAATATTTGTATTATTTTCGCCCATATTTGGATTAGCATTATCGAAATTATCAAATCACAAAATAGCAAATTATCTGGCTACGATTCTGATTGTCATGTCGCTACCTTGGATTTTTCACAACCAATTTAGACCTCTCCTGGGAGATAGTAACATTTTTAATAGCAGCAGACAGGAGCTTTACTTTACAAGTCGGCCGAAGATCGAGGTAGCGTACAATAAAGCAGTAGATTTTGTGAAATCTCAAAACTGCACCAATATAGGACTGTCATTTTGGGCTAAAAGTGTTTGGGAATATCCCTTGTGGATCATGTTTCCAGAACCGGGAAAACCAGCACCTCGCATCGAACATATTTCTACTATCGATCCTGTTGTCAACCAAAAACTTAACTCGGAACCTTACAAAAGTTTTATCCCTTGTGCGATAATTTACTCTCCTACAAAAAATGACGGCGGACAAGTAAAAGAGATAACAGTCAAAAATCAAACTTACCGACAAAAATGGTCGATGGAGCCGCTGAGCGTGTTTGTGAAACAATAAAGTTTTTATTTAACAGTTGAACCCCTGATTTTACAACATAAACTGCGATGAACAATATACCTAAGTATTCCTTAATAATTCCTATTTATAATGAAGAAGAAAATCTCCCAGAATTGTACCGACGAGTTAGTGGCGTGATGGAGCGCATGGATGGCCCAGTAGAATTAATTTTAGTCAATGATGGCAGTCGCGATCGCTCTTTGGAACTTTTGCGAGAATTGCACGAACAAGACTCGCGAATTTGTTACCTCAGTTTTGCCCGCAATTTCGGCCACCAAATAGCTGTAACTGCTGGTTTGAACTTTTCTAGCGGTCAAGTTGTAGTTATCATGGATGGCGATTTGCAAGACCCGCCAGAGCTAATTTTAGATATGGTAGAACAGTGGCGGCTCGGGTATCAAGTTGTTTACGCCCAGCGCACTCAACGCCGTCAAGAAGGTTGGTTTAAGCGGTTGCCAGCTTATATGTATTATCGCATTTTGCGGAATCTGGCTGATGTTGATATTCCCATAGATACGGGGGATTTTTGTTTGATGGATCGGTGTGTTGTGGATGTACTAAATGCGATGCCAGAACGCAACCGCTACATTCGGGGACTGCGGGCTTGGATTGGTTTTAAACAAACTGCTGTTAAGTTTGAACGAGATCCGCGTTTTGCTGGCGAGGTTAAGTATACGTTTAGCAAATCTTTTGCTTTGGCGATGAATGGTTTAGTATCTTTTTCAAAAGTTCCTCTGCAACTGTCGATTTATTTGGGTTTATTTTCGGCTTTGGTGTCTGTTTTAATGGCTTTTTTGGTTTTGTATTGGCGTCTTGTCTCTCCGGGTGCGGCATTAACTGGTTTGACAATTATCATTATGGCGGTTTTCTTTTTGGGTGCGGTGCAGTTGGTGAGTATTGGGATTTTGGGGCAGTATATCGGGCGGATTTATGAGGAGGTGAAGGGCAGGCCGCTTTATACGCTGGGAGAAGTGGCTGGTTTTGGCGATCGCCCAAACCAACAAAAATAATCTTAGCAAACAACAGTTATAGCAGTTGACAGTTGACAATTGACAGTTGGGAATCAAACCGTTTAGGGTAGAGAGGTCTCGGGCTGGTTGACTGACAAAAGTCAGTCAAGATCGGGATAAAAGCTGACCCAGACTGGATTAAAGAGAAAAAGAGGGATCAACTGTTTTTAACAAAAAAACCAGTATGAATCGAAATGATCGATCGCCCCTCTCATCTTCAT
>JANYGO010000110.1 GCA_025362325.1 Cyanobacteriota bacterium
ACACAAGCCGAGATTAAACAAGCATACCGCCGTTTAGTCAAAATATTTCATCCAGACAGCCAGAGTTCCACAGCCGGTCACGAAGAGATTGTCCGCCTGAATGCAGCCTATGAAATATTAGGAGACGCCCAGCAAAGACAATCTTACGATCGCCAAATTTCCCAGCCAAGCGAACAGCAATCGCCCTGGGTGCCAAACGTCAGCCGCCAGCAAAAACAAACAGCACGCGACGCCGACGAACAAATGGAACAGTGGCTGATCAAAGTATACAAACCAGTCAATCGAATGCTAAACAGCATCTTGAAGCCACTTAAAAAAGAAATAAACGAATTGTCAGCAGATCCGTTTGATGACCAACTGATCGAAAAGTTTCAAACTTATATCGAAACTAGCCGCGACTTTCTTTCAAAAGCTCATAACTTTCTGAAAGCGATGCCCAATCCATCTAATGTAGCCGGAGTTGCAGCGCATCTCTACTACTCCATCAATCAAGTCGGCGATGGCATAGAAGAATTGCATTTATTTACGCTAAATTATGACGATCGCCATTTGCACACAGGTCAAGAACTGTTTAGAATTGCCGCTAGACTGCGGCGGGAAGCACAGGAGGAATTGAAATTTAAAAGTTAGTTAGTCAAGCAGAGAGGAAGATGGGGAGATGGGGAGATGGGGAGATGGGGAAATTTGCTCACTTCCCAATGACTAATGACTAATGACTAATAGACTTCTTGTATAAATCGTTCGCTCTATCGGTTGACCGCAGATGTAATGCAGACAAACACAGATGCAACGCAGATAATTTCCTCTTATTTTTGGAATGAGTGCAAGAAGTCTAATGACTAATGACTAATGACTACTTAATGTCAAATTCCAAAAAGAACTTGAATTCGCTTCCTAATTTTAATAAAAGGAGTTTGTTCAAGAGAGTCATCATCTAATAATCCCAAATCTCTCAAAGCTTGCTGGCGTTCAGACAATTTTTGAGCAATCTGATCTGCTAAATTCGGCTGTTCGATTAAAAGTTTTTGCAAGTCGTGGCGTTCCACCACAAACAAAATTGCATCTTCGCTAGTTTTAACAGTCGCCGTTCTCGGAGTTCCCAACAGCAAAGATATTTCCCCAAAAAACTCGCCCTCGTGAAGTGTCGCAATATACTGATCGGCTTTTTGAGAAAGAACTTCTACAGCACCGGAAAGAATAATATAAAAAGAATCGCCAGGGTCATCTTCTTTACAGACAATCTGTCCTGCTGGAAAAAGTTGTCGGTAGCCGTATTCAATTAACTGTCGAAGTTCTAAATCCGTACACTGTTCAAAATAAGTTACTCGCCGCAATAAATCTCGCAGCGTCCAATTATTAGGCGATTTAGCCCCGGGCTTTTTATGATCGGAAACCGTAGGATTTGATTTTATTTCTGCTGAATGTTTGGCATTTTGCGGGAAAACTTTGCCGTTGGAATTGTCGTCTTTATGATTGTGAAAAAGTTGAGTTATCTCTTGCGGGTTGCGCAGCCACAAATCCCGCTGGGGAAAAGGAATTTCGATATTTCGGTGGCGCAATTCGTAATCTATTAAAAAATTTACCGCACTTTTAATGGCATCGCTTTCTTGCGGCTGGTCAATCCAAACTAAAAGTTCAAAATTTAAAGCGCTATCTCCAAAACCGCGAAACCATACTTTAGGAGAAGGATGAGACAAGACATTCGATTCCATTCGCGCCGCAATTAACAGCGCTTCGGTAACTAATACTGGGTCAGTTCCATAAGCAACGCCGACGGGGATGTGGAGGCGACATCTGGGGTCTCTGTAACTCCAGTTAATAATGTTGGTTTCGACAAATTTAATATTTGGTATAATCACAAATAGTCCGTCAATTGTTTTAATAATTGTGGAGCGGATGGAAATATTTTCTACTGTTCCTAATAAATGATCAATCTCAATAAAGTCTCCGACTCTAATTTGGTGCTCGAATAGGAGGGTGAGACCGCTGATAAAGTTGCTGGCGAGATTTTGCAAGCCGAAGCCGAAACCAATGCCGACGACGCCAGCTAAGACGGTGAGAGAAGTGAGGTTGATGCCGGCACCTTGCATGACGAATATACAGCCAAGAGTTGCTAAGATATAGCTGATGATGGTGGAAATTGCTTCTCGACTGCCGCGATCCAATCCCATCCGAACTAGCAGGCTGCGCTTGAGTCCTTCACTGATGATCCGAGCTATAAAAAAGGCAAGTATAGCTAAGATTATCAGTTGGACGATCGCGCCAATCGACAGATGAGTGTCGCCTATATAAAATAGCGGGGTTGTCATCGCACCCCAAAAATGTTCAAAAAAGCGATCGGCTGATTCAGTAATCCAATTCATTAATATTTGGTAATGAGTAATTGGTGATGGCCAAGGAGTGATGAGTTTTGGTAGCAACTGAACCGCAAACGGCTAAGTATTGCAGAGCTTAGACTGAAAACTCGAACTGTGGAGTGTCCAAGGTTGCAAAAAAGGTGCGCGCAGGCGCAGCTATCCCTCTTGGCCCAATCGTACTTTGTCAAAGACTGGTAAGTGATGCGCTAGCAACCGATCGCGAGAAACTATTTTGTAGCGGTATTTTCGGCCGGATATCTGTATTGTGCGGCAAAATCGGCTCAGGGGAGCGATCGGCGACGTGTTGCCAATATCTGAAAAATTGGTAGAAATTCATCTAGAGCACCCTCAAATTATCGAAAAATTCCAGCAAAAATTAGTTTATCCTTAAGAAGTAAGTCCTTTACAGAACTTAACAAGCTTACCTTACTTGACTTTTATGCAGTGCATCATCAATCGTCGCGCACAGTTTTCGGCGAGTCACCGGTACTGGCTACCGGAGTTGAGCGAAGCCGAGAACTTTGAGCGGTTTGGCCCAACAGCCCGCGCACCCGGACACGGACACAATTACGTTCTTTACGTTTCCATGATAGGAAAACTCGACGAGTACGGCATGGTGCTTAACCTGTCTGATGTCAAACACGTCATCAAGCGGGAAGTTACCAAGGATCTCGATTTTTCCTACCTTAACGAAGCGTGGCCGGAATTTGAGCAGACTCTGCCGACTACCGAAAACATAGCACGGCAAATTTGGCTGCGGCTCGCTCCTCATTTGCCTGTGAGCAAAATTCAATTGTTTGAACACCCGGAACTTTGGGCTGAATATTTAGGAAACGGAATGGAAGCTTATCTAACTCTGTCCACTCATTTTAGCGCCGCCCATCGGTTAGCTCGTCCTGATTTGAGTTTTGAAGAAAACTCGGAAATTTACGGTAAATGTGCTCGTCCCAACGGTCACGGTCACAACTATCATTTAGAGGTGACTGTTAAAGGAGAAATTGATGCGCGCACGGGGATGATTGCTGATTTGGGATCTCTGCAAAAAGCCGTTGACGATTATGTTGTTGAACCGTTCGATCATACTTTTTTAAATAAGGATATTGCCTATTTTGAAAATGTAGTGCCGACGGCGGAGAATATTGCGGTTCGGATCGGGCAATTGTTGCGATCGCCTGTTCGGGAATTGGGCGCAGAGTTGCACAAGATTAAGCTGATTGAAAGTCCGAATAATAGCTGCGAAATTTACGATGCAGATTTAGATGTAGCCGATGTCGCGCGCCAGCAACCATCAGCGGTTTTAGCTGGGGTTTAGAGTTAAAAATCGGGTTGGTTGGGGCGGGTTCACCCGGATGTTTGGCTAATTGTGTAAATTGGTGAAGCCGCCCCGATGATTCCGAGGGTTATTCAACCGGATGAGGGGCGAGAATATATTCTTTGACAAAAGTTCTACAGCCAGAATTATTGGCACTTTTCCTGACAAGTCAGACACAGCCCGTATTTTGGAGATAGTAGGCCAGCATTCCTCATCTCAGTTATTCTAACTGCTGAGAGTATGAGGTCGATCGCCCGATCGCTGACAAACAAGCACTAATTTCTCCTAGGTGAGTTGACGTTTATGCGAGTCTCAAATGTAGCTCTCTTGACTCTGGCCGCCCTCGCATCCCAGAATTTAACTACCAATACTCAGGCTGCTCCTGTTGCACCTCCCGTCTCTGGTGGGACACCGCAGGCTAGCAACTTTGTTGATGCCATAAATAATATCGCATCCCGTCCGGCGGAGTCAATGAGCGCGCCTGAGACGATCGCCCACGAACAATTTTCCCCGCGCATTGCGGTAAAATCGCAGACTGGCTTGCTGGTAGCGGCGGCCGGGCCGGAGTTATCTGCTGGTGCAAAAACCAAGGCGAATACTTCTGCTGCATCCGGCGATGAACTAACAAAATCTTTACAACAAACCTGGCTGTCTAAATTAATCGCAACCGGGGCCCAAAGCAATCCTCAAGTTCGCGAGGCTTTCGATTTTATTTCCCCGCTCACTGGTAGTGCTGAATCTGGATACGGTTTTAATAATACTATAAATCTGCTGAATATTTTGCTGATTCTCGGTACTGTATTTCCACCTGTGACAATCGCGTTTTTTTGGGCGATCCGTCGGCTGGTAGTCAGACAGTTAGTTGCGGATGCCAATCAAAGATTGCAGGGTATTGGCGTGTTGGAATCAGAGCTGACCAATTCTAGCCAACTCACTCAAAAATTGAGGGATGAACTAGAAGCGCAAATGAGTGCAGCCAAACAATCCATTGATTTTTTAAGTAGAGAAACTGAAATTTCCAAATCTTCGGTCGAGCAAATTGAGACTCTCAAATCTCAATTTCTGATGCACCTGCAAGTTTTGCTAACAGAAGTTTATGAGAAAAAATCGCAAATTGTTCAAGAAATTTCCCAACTTCCGGCAGTTGTTGCCAAAGAATCTGTAAAACTCGCACCTCAACCGCAGTCAAACACTTCCCAAAATTCGGCAAATGTACCTAGCGACGCCGAAAATTTGATTGCTGACGATTATATCAAGCAAGGCGAAGGGCTTTATTTTGAAGGCAATTATGATGAGGCAGTAGTCTGCTTTGAAAAAGCAATTCTCAAGAATAATAATTTGGATGAAGCTTGGTATTGGCGCGGAAATGTGTTAATTAAATTGCAGCGCCCGGAAGAAGCACTTGCCTGTTACGATCAAGCAATATCGATTAAACCGGATGGCTGGGAAGCGTGGTATAATAAAGCGAATTTGCTGGCAAAATTGCAGAAGTACGAAGAGGCGATCGCCAGTTACGAGCGAGCAAGTGCCAGCGAGTCCCGCAAATACGCTTGTTGGCACAGCATAGCAGCTTTGTTGGGCAAGTTGCAGCATTACGAAGAGGCGATCGCCAGTTACGATCGCGCCCTGGCTATCAAAACAACCGATAGCGAAATTTGGCATAACCGAGGCGCGATGCTAGGTAAAGTACAGCAGCACACAGCAGCAGTCGATTCTTACGATCGCGCTCTGGCTCTCAATTCCAAGAGATACGAGACTTGGTACAACCGAGGGAATATGCTGTGGAGGATGCTGCGCTACAGCGATGCGATCGATTCTTACGATCGAGCTATCGAGCTCCGGGCCGACAAATACGAAGTTTGGTACAATAAAGGCGCAGTGCTGGGAAAAATGCAGCGCTATCAAGAGTCGATCGCAGCTTACGACAAAGCAATTGCCCTGAAACCGCAGGATTTTGAAGTGTGGCACAACCGAGGCGCAGCTTTCGATAAACTGTCGCAGCACTCGTCAGCAATTGTATCTTACGAATCAGCAATTACCCTGAATTCCGCGTGTTACGAAGCTTGGTTTGGTAAAGGCGAATCTTTGGCAAAATTGCAGCGTCATCAAGAGGCGATCGCAGCTTACGAAAAAGCGATCGCGATCAAGCCGGACTCCTACGATGCTTGGCACCACTTGGGTACAGCTTTGTCAGAATTAAAGCGCTACGAGGAAGCGATGGCAGCTTACGATCGAGCGATTGCCATCAAGCCCGAAAATGCTGAAGCTTGGCGCGATCGAGGCGCAATTGCCTCAGAATTAAAGCAGGATACAGAAGGATTTGCTACTGGCGAAAAAGATACTTAAAACCAGCCACAATCTGATTAATATCCGGACAGTTAGTTAGGCGTAAGGTGCACGCGGAGCGGTGCACTTTTTTTTACACGGTGTACACGGGGGCGTATAGCTGATTTTTTGCTAGATCAAATCTTTACAGACATTTTGAAATATTGTCCTGAAACTGGTTGAGTCAATAGAAACATATAGCTAAACTGTTAGCAGTATTTGCAATCGGCGAGCGCAATTATTTCTTAAAGTGAATAAGTATTAATTCGGCTCGAAATAATCTTAAAATCTCGGGAACATTGCTACAGCATTCTCATTCTCCACTCTTAACAGGACATCAAAGCGGAAATACAGTTGCAAAAATAGCAGGACAGCATAAAATTGCACAGAGAGATTACCTGATGGGGTAAAAAAGTATACTAAATACTCACATAAATGCCCGGTTTTTCTCCCAGTCATCTGTTAAGTAAAATACCGCATTCCTACCCTGAAACATCTCTACAGGTGCTTCTACCACAAGCAAAAAAAATTAACCTGTGGAGTAAAAAAAAATGGCAAACATAACAGGAACTATCGGCCCCGATGTAATGCCGGGAATCTTACCCGACGGTCGCACAATTGGCCTGGGAAACTTACTGGCAGACGACACCATCAGCGGCCTTGACGGCAATGATGCGATCAATGCAGGGCCAGGAAATGACCTGGTATACGGCGGCCCCGGCAACGATATTCTGAATGGCAACGAAGGCGACGATCAAGTATACGGTGGCAAAGACGATGACCAAGTTTACGGTGGCAAAGGCAACGACTTAGTTAGAGGCGACATCGGCAATGACAGCGTTTTCGGCAATGACGGGAACGACAGTCTGTTCGGCGGCAAAGACAACGATACGATGTTCGGCGGGAAAGGCAACGACTTGATCCTGGGCGACCTCGGCGACGATGTACTCTACGGCGACCTCGGTTCTGATACCATGAGCGGCGGCGGCGGAAATGACATTTTTGCGATCGGGCGAGTCGGCGACGGCAAACCCACAGCCACCACCGGCGGCCCCGGAGTCCCCGATGCCGACGTAATTACCGACTTCCGAGTCGCCGGCAACGATGTCATCCAGTTATTTGGCGGCCTGCAATTCAGCGATTTGCAGTTCATCGATGGCACCGGCTCAAACGGCATTAGCATCGGCAACACCCTGATTCGCGATACCGGCACCGGCGAGTATTTAGTCAACATCCAAGGTTTGAGCGCAGCCCAACTGAGCGCGAATCCGGCGTGGTTCCAATCGGCCGGATTCCCGACACCAACGCCAACGCCAACACCGACACCAGCTCCTACACCCACACCGACTCCTGCAAGCGTCTTCAGCTTTAGCACAAATAATTACTCTACTCCCGAAGGTAGTCCCGCTACAGTCACAGTGATTCGCACGGGCAACACTTCCGCTCCTGGAAGCATTAGTTTTGGTACTGTGGACGGTTCAGCCCTTTCTACCGGCTCGGCTGCTGACTACACTGCTGCTACGGGAAGTCTGAACTTTGCGGCAGGACAAACTAGCGCGACTTTCACTATCCCAACTCTGAATGACGCCATTACCGAAGCGCCCGAAACCGTGAATGTCTTCTTGAGCAATGGCAATGTGGGTACTGTCAATCCAGCCACGGTGACGATTTTTGATGCTTCAACCTCGGTATCACCAACTCCGACACCGACTCCGATTCCGACTCCGACTCCAACGCCTGCAAGTGTCTTCCAGTTCAGCCAGCAGAGTTACACTGTCAGCGAAGGTGGCCAGGCTACGATTACAGTTACTCGCACCGGTGGGACGGGTGCAGCAACAATTAACTACGCCAGTGTTGACGGTTCGGCTACTTCTAGCGGGACTGCGCCGGATTACACGGTGGCGGCGGGTTCCCTGAACTTTGCGCCGGGGCAAAACAGCGCGAGTTTCACTGTCCCGGCGTTGACTGATGCGATTACTGAAGGCCCGGAAACTGTGAACTTGGTTCTCAGCGGCGGCAGTGTTGGCAGCAATCCGGCAATCTTGACGATTAATGATGTGGCGCCGACTCCGACTCCGACTCCGACTCCAACGAGTCCGACTCCAACTCCGACGACAGCGACTACTGGGCCTAGTATGTTCTTCTTTAGTGCCGCGACTTACAGCGGCAACGAAGGTAGCACTGTGAATGTGACAATCAATCGCTCTGGGGACTTGACAAAGGCAGGAACAATTCTATTTAGCACTGCTGACGGTTCGGCCACAGCTTCTGGCCCTGATTATGTCCCTGTCAGCAATGTGTCAGTGAACTTTGCTCCCGGTCAAGCTAGCGCGACAGTAGGCGTACCCATCCTCAATGATACGGTGCCGGAATTGACTGAGACTGTGAACTTATTCCTGAGCGGCGGCTCTGTAGCTAGTCCGTCAGCAGCAGTCTTATCGATTCTTGACAGCAGCGGTGGGCCAAGCAATGGATTCTTCTACGGTTCGGCTCCTGCCCCTGTGGCGGACTCTAGCACTGGAGCGTTTACAATCAACCGGACAAGCGGTGTCGGTGCTGGAGCGATCGACTTTCTGATTGCCGCACCGGGTGGTGGTCAACCCAAAAATCTTACGGACTACTTTATCACTGGCCCTGCTGTAGTCCCCAACGCTACCGGCGGCACCGTGAATTTTGCTAACGGGCAAACTAGCGTCAGCCTGACAATTAACAACATAACTGGTTTGACTGCTGGTAATGTCAACTTAGGTTTCGGCGCTGGTTCGATTGCTACTCCAGCATCAACCTCGATTACTCTGCTTTAGGACTATTAGTAGAGCAATGCTTGCTCTACTAATAGGTTTCTGGAGTGCAGTTAAACTATTTTAGTTTAAGATTTGCCATTTAAGTTTTCCTCTTTTCGCCGCTCCGTTTGGGGCGGTTTTTTTTTGTGGTAAGCTTAGATCAACTGTTTAAAAAGGAGAATAGTTATGTCTGTCAAAATGCAAAGACGGCTATTTACAGTGCAAGAATATCACCTGATGAGTGAGGCTGGCGTATTTAAAGATAACGAACGAGTAGAACTTATCGAAGGAGAAATTATCCAAATGGCAGCAATTGGTAGACGCCACGCCACCCGTGTCGATCGCCTTAGAGAGTTTTTTGGCGATCGGGTGCGAACACGTGCTATTATCCGGGTGCAAAATCCGATTAGCCTTGACGATAATTCTGAACCTCAACCTGATATTGCTTTAGTACAACGTCGCGCTGATTTTTATGAAGAATCCCTGCCAAATAGCGAGGATGTTTGGCTGTTGGTAGAGGTAGCAGATAGTACCGTTAATTATGACCGCGATGTGAAAGTACCAAATTATGCTCGTTCTGGAATTCGGGAAGTATGGCTGTGGGATCTGGAAGCAAACTGTTTAGAAGTTTACCGCGATGCGATCGCAAATAGCTACACTTCAATGCAAAAGTTTGAGCGTGGCCAACAAGTTTCGCCGCTGGCTTTTCCTGATTTTATAGTGAGTATTGATTTGATGTTGGGTTAGGGCAATTTCCGACTGGATAGCTGCGCCGTGCGTACTTTTAAACAGCACAAATATCAAAAGTCTGGATAGGGCGATTCACGTTCGGGATAACTGCACTTCACGCCATCTAGAAATATAAAAATTAAATATATTTAATTTTTAATAAAAATTCTTAAAGGTATTAAAATCTTACAGACTTGTGGAAGTTTTTATAAAGATTTAATCTTTGCCAAACATAAGTAATAGTATCATAAGCATAAAGCTAGGGGTGCCCGCAGATCCGGGCTGAGAAAACACCCTTAGAACCTGAGTCTGGGTAATACCAGCGGAGGGAAGCTGTTTATGAAGGACATAAGATATGCGTACCGAATGGATCGCTAAGCGTCAGGGACAAGCCAATGTATCTCAAATGCACTACGCTCGTCAAGGTGTCATCACTGAGGAAATGGACTATGTTGCTAAGCGAGAAAATCTCCCAGCAGAATTGATCCGCGCCGAAGTAGCACGGGGACGGATGATTATTCCCGCTAACATCAATCACACGAATTTGGAGCCAATGGCGATCGGCATTGCGTCTAAATGCAAAGTCAATGCTAATATCGGTGCATCTCCCAACTCTTCCAATATGGAAGAAGAAGTTGACAAGCTTAAACTAGCAGTTAAATACGGTGCAGATACCGTGATGGACTTGTCCACTGGCGGCGGCAATTTGGATGAAATTCGCACTACGATTATCAAAGCTTCACCGGTGCCCATCGGTACTGTACCAATTTACCAAGCTCTAGAAAGCGTTCATGGTAATATGGAAAGTCTGACCCCGAATGACTTCCTTCATATCATTGAGAAACACGCTCAACAAGGTGTTGATTACCAAACTATTCACGCCGGAATTTTGATAGAGCATTTGCCGCTGGTGAAAAATCGGCTGACTGGAATTGTCTCTCGCGGCGGTGGCATTTTGGCACGGTGGATGCTGCACCACCACAAACAAAATCCTCTCTACACTCACTTTAACGACATCATTGAAATCTTCAAAAAATACGATGTTTCGTTTAGTTTGGGAGATTCTTTGCGCCCCGGTTGCACTCACGATGCGTCCGATGAAGCTCAATTAGCCGAACTCAAAACTTTGGGACAATTAACTCGCAAAGCTTGGGAACATGACGTGCAGGTAATGGTGGAAGGCCCGGGCCACGTGCCGATGGATCAAATTGAGTTTAATGTCAAGAAACAAATGGAGGAATGTTCGGAAGCACCCTTCTATGTTTTGGGGCCGTTGGTGACAGATATTGCGCCTGGATACGACCACATTACCTCAGCAATTGGGGCGGCGATGGCTGGTTGGTACGGTACTGCTATGCTTTGCTACGTGACTCCTAAGGAACATTTGGGATTGCCGAATGCTGAGGATGTCAGAAATGGGCTGATTGCTTACAAAATTGCGGCTCACGCTGCGGATATTGCGCGGGGCCGTCAAGGTGCGCGCGATCGCGATGACGAACTCTCCAAAGCGCGTTACAATTTCGATTGGAACCGTCAATTTGAGCTGTCATTAGATCCAGAACGGGCAAAGGAATATCACGACGAAACTTTGCCGGCGGATATCTACAAAACTGCGGAGTTCTGTTCGATGTGCGGGCCTAAGTTCTGTCCGATGCAGACGAAGGTTGATGCCGATGCTTTGACTGAGTTGGAGAAGTTTCTTGCTAAGGAACCTGTAGCACAAAGTTAACTATTGCTAGGGCGAATCAATTCGCCCAGCCTTCCCAATTCAAAAGGCACTAACTTTTTGTTTGGTAGAGGACAAAACATTCTGCATAACTTCTTTCGCCACAGCTTTTACCACATTAATACTGACGCTATTGCCCAGTTGATAGTAAGCTTTATCATCATTGGAATGCAGTACAAAACTATCGGAAAAACCTTGTAACCGTGCGGCTTCGCGGGGAGTAATTCGGCGGACTCGGTGGTTATGATAAACACCTAATTTATTCGCATCGCTGGCAACAAGTGTGACAGAAATCTTCTGCGGATCGAGAAATTTATATACTTCAAAGGAAAAGTTACCCGATACAGGTTTGTACAAATCATTGTTACACTGTAGATACTTCTTGGCTACCAGTAAATCCAGAATTTCATCAAGATTGGGATGAGCAAAAAAAGTAGCGATTTGCTCTTTAGTTAATAGTTTTCCATCTTGGTCATGTCCAAATTCTTTATTTCGCCTTTTCAAGATAAAACGATTCATCAACTCAATTTCGTCTAAACTGCATTCGCCTCGCAAACCTAGTTCCCAAGAATGAATCGAATTGCCGCCGCGATAGTCAATTAGCCGCATTCCGTGCAAGCGATTTAAATCATTGTTAACGATTTGTTTCAAAGCGTTGACAAATTCTGGTGAGCAATCATATTTTGGATCGGGATTGTCTTCCAAAATATCTGCAACTGCCACGGGTTTACTTAAGGGGGAAAATAAGGATAGCTGTTGATGGTTACAGGAATGGGAATCTTTTGGCCCTAAGTCGGAAACTAACCCAAATTGGGGCGAAGCATTTAAAATTCCTACTAGGTAAACTCGGACGCGGTTCTGAGGTAAGCTAAAGTTGGAGCTATTAAGTAAAAAGTAATCGAAGCTGTAACCTCTACTGGTAATTTCGTGTTTAATTGTTTCGAGGGTTCTGCCGCCGTCGTGGTTGACAAGTCCCCGCACGTTCTCAAAAATAAATCCTTGAGGTTTAGCGGTATCAATCAGCCTCATTATTTCAAAGAACAGGGTGCCTCGTGTATCGCCAAAACCTGCTTTTTTGCCGGCACCGGAGAAAGACTGACAGGGGAATCCTGCTAGTAAAATATCATGTTCTGGTAGTTGGTCAATTAGTCGGATGTCGCCTAATGGTGTGTCTTTAAAGTTTTTGTGATAAACTGTTTGAGCGTCGGGATTGATTTCGCTGCTTAATAGGCATTCTGTGTCAAGATTTAAGGAATGAGCGGTGGCTTCTAGGGCTAATCTCATACCGCCTATTCCTGAGAATAGGTCAACAAAACGTATTTTTTTCATACCATTTTTAGTGATTGTAGATGTTAACAAGCTTGATTAAGCATACCAGATATTTACTCATTGTTAGGCACAAAGTAGTTCCTCAAAAACTCGCAAAGCACATTAAGCTCATCATGGGAAAAAGCAACTGTACAATGACTATATGTACACAAATTTCTGATAGCATTTTCCCTTTCAAAGTTACCAGCGCCATCAATGACATAAGCCATTTTATAACCTGCGCCTTCAATTTGCTCAAATCTAGATTTTGCTTGTCCCGCCTTACGCTCTATTACGCTGTTTGTCGTGACTTGAAAACTCACTTCTATTGCAACAAATTTCTCTTCCTTACATACAATAATATCAAATGTCGTCAGTCCGTTACTGCTTTCCTCAGTATGTCTTACACCTGGTAAATGACCGTTAGGTATAATATTTATGTCCCTAACATCCAAATTTTCCTGCAAGTATTGTTTAACAAAATTTTGAGCGATTTGACCCAAAGTATTCGATTGTGACCCTGAAGTTATCCGGCTAACCCAGATATATCGTTGTTTGATAAACTTATCTAATTTATCGGGTTGACCTAGGTAGTTACCAATTTCACATTTGGCTAGAACCTCAGCGGTTTTTTCATTTAGTGAATTAGCACCGAACAAAAGAATTACTATTAAATCTTTATGCACCAAAGACAGAGATTGATTTTGGAGTATCTTTTTACCGTCAATTCCTAGCTTTGTATTTGTTAGTTGACCTGGAACAGGTAGAGAATTAAATTGATAAGAGTAATTTTGCAGACTCCAAAGATATTCTAATCTATTTAGTGGAAACAGGGAATTAAAGTTGCCATTCACTCTTTTAATCATTTCTCCCCCAAAGTCAGCAAGTACAATTAGATGTTTGAGGAACATATTTGCAGAAAGTGTTGAAGCTTCGACTATTTGAAATAATCCACTCAACTCCGAAACTGTGACGCTAAGAATAGCAATAAACTGCTCTTGAGTTTCAATTAGCTTTGGTATGATACTAAGTTCAGCTTCCTTTTGAGATAAGTCGGAAGGCCAAAATATAGAAGCTGACTCACGGAGTTCTTCAACTGTTCTTCTGTAATTTTGAGTTGACATCTGTGGTTTTGTCTAATGGAATGTTGTTTGAGCTTGATCTGATCTTGTGCTTGGCCTTAGTAGCAGGGACTTTAATCACTACTATTTAGCAGTAGCGACTAAAGTTATGCCTTTCTCATATTTTTGGTGACAGAAATTAGGGCAATTTTCCTGAGTCAGCCATCCGCGATCGCCATTCCTTAAGATCCCCGATCGTAAAAACGGTCTGAAAATCCAATCCCTGCTCGCGATACAACTCCCCTCCACCTTGCTCCCTGTCGATCAGAGACAACACCCGATCGACAATATAGCCAGCACCCCGCAACCTTTCCACCGCCTGCATCGCCGACTTACCAGTCGTTACCACATCCTCCAAAACCGCAACATTCGTCCCAGATGGCAACAGAGGCCCCTCAATATACGCCATCGTCCCGTGTCCCTTCGTCTCCTTGCGGACAATTAGCGCCGGAATCGATCGACCTTCCAGAGCCGAAACCACACTCACAGCAGTGACAATCGGGTCAGCACCCAAGGTCAAACCGCCCACAGCCTGCACTTGAGGCGGCAGCATGGAGAACAGTACGCGTCCCGTTGCCAAAGCACCTTCAGCGTGCAACGTCACTGGTTTACAGTTAATGTAATAAGAACTTTTCTGCCCCGAAGACAGCACAAAGTCGCCTTCGCGATAGGCAAACTCACACAATAAATCCAAAAGTCGATCGCGCAACACCTTTAAATCAGCAGCATTCATAACTTACACCGTGTAACAAACACAAATAATCCGCCGATAATCAGTTTATAGTGGAATCGGAATTAATTCAGGAGGCCCAAATATATGAGTCAAAAGTTAAAAAGCCTGAGCGGCGCGTTGATTCTCGCTGTCGCCTCTGCCGCACTGGCATCAGTCAAACCAGCTCAAGCAGAACCAATTCGATTTCAGCCGGTTGCTGATGACTTCAACCGACAATTCTTTGAAGCTTCAGGAGACTATTACCGCAACGTCAGCTTGCAAGGTTACATGGGCGACTATTTAGGCATCGGTGCATCCAGCGGCGTTGTTGCCTTTCCCGACAAAGAAATCGAACGGGATGCCAGCCGCCTCAACGGACTCTACCGACGAGTATTGCAGCGACAAGTTTCCAGCGATCCGATTCTCCGCGTCCCGGATGCCACCAATCCCTTTGATGCCTCAATCATGGCTTTGCCTCCAGCTTGCCAGCTAGCACCTCAACCGAGCGGCTGTTTCGCCACTCCCGCCGGAGTCCAAGAGCAGTTTGTACCTCCAAGACAGCAGCAAGATTCGCAGACAGAGACAGCTCCAGGCCCGGTTAGAGGACTGTACAATGTATTACCGGCTGGCAGAAATTAATTACCGATGAGAAAATTGGTTTGTAGTCAGGACTTTAGTCCAGCTTGACTCAAAGTCGTAGGGTGCGTCGCCATTCAACATTCCTCGCATAAAAATCGACTTTTCGAGTAGCGACGCACCTGTGCCATCCCCAGCGGAGTACACATAACCCTCCGTTTCAATCCGCCCCACCTCTAAGGGTAAGGTGCGTCGAGAAAGAGATTGTCGATTGAATTTAGGGATTTTTCATAACGACGCACCCTAGGAATAGCAAAAGTCACACGAAGAACTGAAGTCCTGACTACAAACTTATGATGGTGAGACAATGCTGCCATCAGGCATGATTGTGCCTTGCAAATGAGCGCCACTTAGATTAGCTCCCGCCAAGTTCGCTCCTCTGAGATTTGCCCGAGTTAAATTTGCCCCTCTCAAGTCAGCTTTGCCAAGATTTGACCAGCGCAAATCGGCAGCACTCAAGTCCGCAAAACTGAGATTTGCCCTAAAAAGATATGCGCCAGTGAAGTGAGCTTCGCCGAGGTTAGCTTTAGACAAATTAGCTGCATAACAATGCGCTTCAATCAATTCCGCTTGAGTGAGATTAGCTTGAGTGAGATTAGCATGATTGAAGTGAGCGCCGATCGCATTAACTCGAAACATTACCGCACCGATTAAATTCGCATCTCCGAAATCGGCTTGTTGGAGATTGGCAGCGGTGATGTCCGCCCCAATTAAATTAGCACCGCTCAAATCAGCTCCCCTGATGTCGGCAGCTCGGAGGTTTGCTCCAGTTAAATTAGCTTTCATCAAATTAGTTTCGAGCAGTTGCGATCCGGCAAGATTGGCTAAACTCAGGTTAGATTCGGCGAGGTTTGCCGCAATTAACTTAGCATTAAACAAATCTATTTTACAAAGGTTAGACCGCCCGAGATGCGCACCTCTGAGATTTGCTGATGCGAGGTTAGCTTCGCTGAGATCTGGTTCTATATTCGGGTGAAAATTTCTCCATTCAATCCAACTAACTGCACCTTTTTTCAACAGCGCTAAATGCTGTGTGTTTGCCATAATTGCATCTCCTTTAACCATAAAGAATTGGTTTAAAGCCGGAACCCTGATCGGGGAGAAATTAAAAGAAAACTATTCATTACTCAAATCCTCTTCCTTTTAGGTAGAGGTCGCACTCATCCCTTCGACTGCGCTCGGGGGGCAAGCTGTCAACTGTCGAGCGGTCAACTGTCAACTGAATGAAGGCTATTCCTTGCGACCCAAAAATGCTGAATTTTCCCGACCCGTGACGCTTTCCACTGCCGCAATTGCTGCCCGGGAACCTGCTAAAATATCTTGTTCTGAGCCGCCGAGGTAAAGTCGCCCAAAACTGCCGACAGCCTGAACTTCTAGGATGTTAATCGATGCACCTTTTTCTGCTTCATTGGCTGCCAGGGCTGCATAGGCAGCCGGTTCTACTTCTAAGACATAAAGCGTTTGTCCCGCCAGCAGCAACTGTCCGCGCCTAGTGCGGTTGATTAATTGCGTTTGGTGCGGGTCAATGTTGCGAATAATTTGGCTGGAAATCACTCGCGGTTTGATACATTCTTCTCTGCGGACTCCGATGAATTCGAGAATTGCTTTGCCTGCGGCCCGGGTTTCCCCCTGCTGGCCCGAGTGTACTTCCAGCAAGCCGTACAAGCGCTCGACTATCTGCACTCCGGGGCGCACGGAGGCAGATTTGAGGGCGACATCGGTAATTCGGTTAATTTCGATACCGGGCGAGATTTCAATCCACAGCGACGCATCCCCCGGCAGCGGCAAGAATCCGGCGGCGATTGTGCCGATGTATGCTGCGTGCTGCGGCTGCAAGTTGTCTAGAAATACGTAGCTGCGTAGCTCTATACCCAATTTATTTTGATCTCCGTCGATCGAGTTCCAAGTTTTGTCTGTGCAATATCTGAGTTTACCTTTTTTTGTCAACAACACATTCTCTGTATGACTGTTGACTGTTAACTGTTGACTGTTAACTGTTTGAAGAATACCGATGCAGCCAGAAACGACATGAGACACGCCCCGCGAAGTGCCGTTGGGGCATCAGTGAGCCATGTTGAATTTCGTGCGGCTGCGAAAAAGTGGATATCAACCTGTAGTAATAGGTGGAATTGATGAATGTTTACTGCTATGGGTGGATTCAGCTTTAAGAGCCGATCGATATATTGGTGATAGTTAAACATTTTTGCCAACAGAGAGCATTTGAATCATGAAACGTTCTGACTTATCTAAAGCAATCGGTGCAGGTATTATTGCTGCTGGTCTAGCCATTGTACCAGCTCACCTGCCTGCTTCGGCCCAGACAAATACAGCTCCGGGTACTAACAGCAGAGATACCACTACCACTACCACAACTCCTCGCTCCGATGCCTACAGTGCTGATACGAATCGCGATCGCGATTTTGATTGGGGATGGTTGGGTTTGATCGGCTTATCCGGCTTGCTCGGTTTAATACCCCGCAAACGCGAAGAAAATGTCCGCTATACCACTACAACTGGCGATCGCGACCCCGCAGTTCGCACCGACTACCGCTAATGCTCAAGTATAACGGGCTGTGAGCATAATGCAGGGACAGGATGTTTTAACCTGTCCGACGATCGCGAATAATCATCAAAAAACCTCTATCTGTGAGGTTTTTTTGTGTACAGTTCGATCGTTCGGACTTTAGTCCTCAGAAATGAGAGGACTAAAGTCCGAACTATCGAACCTATATTATTTATTTCTTCTTTTCTTCTACCTTTCTTCCTTCGCGATAAGAGCGCTTACGCGCCGCTTCGCGTAGTGCGTCTTCTTGCTTTCGTTAAAAAAGATTTAACAGACAAAAAACAGTTTAAAAAATGCTTTCGCCCGATCAATCGACGAGCAAATCCAACATCGCCTGCACCAACTTGTCGGGATCGAAAGGCTTAGAAATGTGCCGCTGGAACCCCGCAGCCAGCGCTTGCTGATAGTCAATTTCTCCAGCATAAGCGGTGATGGCGATCGCAGGCACCAGTCCGCCTTGCTCTGGCGGCAGAGCCCGCACCTGTCGCAGCAACATATAACCGTCAGTGTCGGGCATTCCAATATCGCTCAACAGTACATCCGGTACAGACTGAGTTAAAACCGCCAAGGCATCGTCGGCGCTAGCAACTGCTGTCACGCTGGCGCCACAATCCTCCAGCAGAAACACCACCAAATCTCGCGCATCGGCATCATCATCCACGGCTAACACCCGGATACCGCTCAAATTGAAGGACTTCTCCGGTGGCGCACTTGCAGCAGGAATTGTCAGAGGTTGCACGGGCATCAGGGGTATCCTGACTGTAAATGTCGCGCCTTTTTCTTCGCCTGCACTGTCAGCTTTCACGGTGCCGCCGTGGAGTTCGACGAGATGACGGACGATCGCCAATCCTAAACCCAATCCGCCAAACTTGCGCGTAATCGTGCTGTCTGCTTGCCGGAAATAGTCGAACACGTAGGGCACAAAATCAGGTTCTATGCCTTTGCCCGTATCAGTTACACTAATTTGAGCCTCGGTGTCAACCTGATCGAGCTTGACTTCAATTTTGCCTCCCGACGGGGTGAACTTGACAGCATTTGACAGCAAATTCCAGACTACCTGCTGAAGCCTGCCCCCATCGCCCAACACCATGCCGAGATTTGGTGCAAATTGAGTGCGGATTTGAATCGATTTGACTTGGGCCGACAAACGTACAGTTTCCATAGCGCTGTCGATCGCCTCAGCTAAATCCACAGGTACAATATTCAAACTGACTTTGCCTTGCAGAATCCCCGACACGTCGAGCAAATCTTCGATTAGCTGAGTTTGCAATTTGGCGTTGCGCTCGATCGTTTCTAGGGCGTAGCGCTGCTTTTCTGGTGTCAGCACGTTCGATTGCAACAGCTTTGCCCAGCCCATAATCGGGTTTAAGGGAGTCCGCAATTCGTGGGACAAAACAGCCAAAAATTCGTCTTTGACGCGGTTAGCCTGTTCTGCTTCCTCCCTGGCGGCCTTTTCGAGGCCTAGCAGGCGTTCCCGTTCCTCTTCTGCATTGAGGCGATCGGTAATGTCGGTGTTGGTACCGCACCAGCGCAGCAAATTGCCTTTCTCGTCGCGCACCGGCACGGCGCGGGAGAGAAACCAGCGGTAAGATCCGTCTGTGCCGCGAATCGGGAAAGTATCTTCCCAGGCTTCGCCTTTTTCAATGCAGCGCCTAAATTTTGCAACAACCCGATCGACGTGTTCCGGGTGGTGCACCTGCTGCCAGCCCCAGCCCTGCATTTCCTCTAGGGTTGTCCCCGTGTAGTCAAACCAACGCTGGTTGTACCAGAAAATCCAGCCGCTGGCATCTGTCATCCAGGCCAACTGAGCGATGTTGTCAGCTAGAGCGCGGAACCGATCCTCGCTTTCGTGCAAGTCTTGCACGGCTCGCGCGTGCCCGATCGCAGGCCAGAGGCGAGCCACCACTTCTTGCAACAGCGAAACTTCATCCGGCCGCCAGTGCCGCACCGCCTGTGATGTCACCACCAAAAGAGCCACCCAACGCCCTTCCTGAAGACAGGGAACATCGACCAAAGCGCGAATGCAAACGGCACCGTAGTTATCGACAAATGGTGCTGTATGCGCGTCATTAGCGACATTTGAGATGACCAGTGTTTGACCTGCCAGACAGAGAGCTTGCAGTTCTGGCGTCTTAAAGTCGGAGATTTGATAGGTGCCGGCGGCGCTGGCAAGCTCGGGCTGGTGCCAGTCTTGCCGGACAATTGCCACTCCGGCTTCGGCATCGATTTCGTGCCAAATGCAGCGATCGACCTGTAGATATTCTCCCAGACTGCTCATAGCTTCCCACAACATTTCTGCGGCGTTGGAGCCTTGTAGCAAGCGGAGTTCGAGCCCGGAGAGAAACTGCTCGTTGAGTTGGGCTTTTTTGCGATCGTGAATATCAGTATTTGTGCCAATCCACTCGACAATCTCACCCTCTGCGTCGCGAATTGGCACGGCGCGGGACAAATGCCAGCGTTCCATTTGGTCGCTGGCCCGTCGCAGGCGGAACTCAGCTTGATAAACTTCTCCGGTAATTTGACATTCTTGCCAGCGGGCAAAAGCTTCTGCCAAATCCGACGGCGGCACTAGAGACTCCCAATTGTTTTGAGCGGCTTCTTCGTAAGGCATTCCCAGATATTCCGACCATTTTTGATTGGCAAAGCGAAGTTCTCCGGCGGTGTCTACATTCCAAATCAGGTGGGGCAGCGCCTGGGCCAGGAAGCGGAAGCGGCGGTCGCTTTCTGCTAAGCTTTCTTCAGCTTGTTTGCGATCGTCAATATCAATGCCAATCCCCACCCATTGCAGCACCTGTCCCTCCCTGTCTTTGATGGGTACAACTCGCTTTAGATGCCAGCGGTAGATGCCGTCAAAAGAGCGTACCCGACATTCAAATTGGTAGGATTCCCCTGCTTGAATCGCCTGAGTGCGCGTGGCGACAACTGCGGGCAGATCAAGAGGATGAAATATTTCTAACATCGTCGCAGCCACAGGTAGTTCGGGCATCCAGCCCGTGTACCTTTCCCAGTGCTGGTTGCAAAAATCTAACCTGCCGTCGGCGGTGTTGATCCACATTAACTGCGGCACGGCATCGGCTAGAGTGCGGTAGCGATTTTCGCTTTGGCGCAGTGCTTCTTCTATTTGCCGGCGTTCGGTTTTGTCCTGCATGATTTTCAGGAAACCTTGGAGTTCGCCTGCTGCGTCGCGCAGGGGCATCACCAGCCCGCTGCCCCAAAAGCGGCTGCCGTCTTTGCGGAGGTGCCAGCGCTCGTTTTCTCCTTTTCCCTCAGTCAGCGCCAAGTGCATTTCTAATTCTGGCTTTCTGGCTGCTGAGTCTTCTGGGGTGAAGATGATTCGTCCGTGCTGGCCGACGATTTCTGCTTCCCCGTAGCCCAGCAATCGCTCTGCGCCTGCGTTCCAACTGGTAAGGTGTCCGCCGGTGTCGAGGGTGAAGATGGCGTAGTCTTTGGCGCTGTCGAGTATCAACTGGAGGTGGGTTTCGCGATCGCGCAGGGCTGTTTCTGCTTGTTTGCGCTTGGTGATGTCGGTGGTGAAGCCGACTACTTTGGTCACTTCGCCTTGCTGGTTGCGAATCGCGGTGCCGCGCTGCCAAACATCGATCCAGCGGCCGTCTTCGTGCCGGACTCGGTACTCGCTTTCGTAGCGCTCGACAGTCAAAATTGCTTCTGTCTCTGCCTGGAAGCGGGCCAAATCGAGGGGATGGATGCGTTCTCTCCACCACTCTCGTGTTGCAGGTGCATCCTCGGGGCGGACACCGATGAGGGAGTACAGTCCTTCGGAACGGTAAACCCTGTTGGATGCCAGATCCCACTCAAACACCATGCCGTCGATCGCCCTTGTCGCTAGTTGAAAGCGGTTGTGGCTTTCTTGCAAATCGAGTTCGGCTTTTTTGCGATCGGTA
The DNA here is from genome assembly GCA_025362325.1 of Cyanobacteriota bacterium. Lineage (GTDB taxonomy): Bacteria > Cyanobacteriota > Cyanobacteriia > Cyanobacteriales > Microcoleaceae > Microcoleus. The sequence goes on from JANYGO010000110.1 coordinate 21,475, forward strand.
ATATCAAATACTACTCCGACAAACCGCAATGCGGAGCCTGCTGCGTTGTAGAAATAGCGCCCGGACACGCTCAACCAGCGGATTTCTTTGGTGTCGGCGCGGATGATGCGGTATTCCATCGAGTATAGCGCGCGGGTTTTCCGAGCTGTTTTGACTGCTTGCATGACTTGCTTTAAGTAGTCTGGATGCACGCAGTTTTTCCACAGTCCAAGCGTTGTTTCGCCGCTCAATGTCGGTTCGCAGCCGAAAATCCTGAAATGGTTCGCCGACCAAATTACTCGATTTGTTACCAAGTCTTGATCCCAGGTTGCCATGCCGGAGCCTTCGATGGCGACGCTCAAACGTTCTTCGCTTTGTTGGAAGGCTGTTTCTGTTTGTTTGCGATCGTTGATATCTGTCAGGGAACCCACGGCGCGCACGGGATTGCCCGACTCGTCCCAAACTGCTCGCCCTCTGACTAAAATCCATTTGTAGCGCCCGTTGGGACAGAGGATGCGGTATTCTCCGCAGTAATGGGAGGTTTTGGAGTGCAAGTGTTCCTGCCACTTGCTTTGAATTCTCTCCAAGTCGTCGGGATGAATGTAGCTCACATATTGGGCTAGCTCCTTGACTTCTTCGGGCCGGCGTTCCAAAATCTTTAAACAGCGATCGCTCGCTACATGACAATTTGTTTGTAAATCGTGTTCCCAAATGCCGTCGTTGTTGCCCTGCAACGCAAGCTGCCAGCGTTCTTCGCTTTCTCGCAAAGCTTCTTTGGTGCGATCGGCGCGATCGACTTTTAGGGCGGCAACGGCAAAGTCTGCTAGCACCAGCCCGATCCGCAAGTCTTCGCTATCGAACTGGCCGCCATCGTGAGAGACAATCCAGATTGCTCCCAGCGGTTGATTTTCTGCTAGCAGCGGCAGGACTAATGCTTCGGCGATCGGCATTTCTAGCTGCTGCAAGTCGGTAAAGTATTGTTCTGGATGCAAGTAAAGCTGCGGAGTTTGCAAGTCTAGACTGGCTCCGACCCCACTGAGCGTCCGAGGTGTGTTTGTTTGTTCTGCGGCTTCCCACGCGCCAGCCAAGGCTTCCCAGCGAAAAGTTTGTTCTGATGTGGCATTTTCTGCTAGCAAGCAGATTCCGACGCTGCCTGCGCCGCACAAATCTTGAGCGATCGCAACGAGTGTTTTGAGCAGGGTGTGAGGAGAGGTTGCCAGTTGTCTGGCCAGCGTTTGCAGCGCCCGATTTTCTGCTTGCAGATCGGGCGAGCGAGGGGTGCGGCGCGACAGTTCCTGGGCGATCGGAATGTCGGTTAAATTAGTTGGTGGGGTTTGCCAAGGTTCCATCTATCTAGTTGTCTTGATGTCTTTCGGTCTGAGAGGGCGATCGGAGCTCAGCACGCCATTAAAGCATCTGCTATATTGTATTATCTACCGACAGACAGAATCATTTATCTATCTTTGGAATTACTTTTGAGTTTTCCGGCTAGTTGATTGCCTTGTTTGTCTTTGCTCTTGCCTCCACGACATAGCAGTTTTCAATCCGATGAAATACAGCTTTAGACACGGCGCCGTGCCTATTGGTGTTAATTTAAGACTAAAAGCCTTTGTATCTCTCGTTCACAGCCGAGGTCACATCCCCCTCGCATCCCCCGAAAGCAAGGGGGACTTTGAGACCGTGCAGTATCTCCTTTTTGAAGCGAAACTTTGAGCACTCTTGTCCCCCCTTATTAAGGGGGGTTAGGCAGGGTGGATTAATTGTCAGCGGGGGAATGTATGATAGAAGAGCTAATCAAGTCGGTCCCGTCCGGGTAGACTATAATTATGGAATGAATCAGCAATGAATTTAATTGAAGCAATAAAAGCAGTTC
>JANYGO010000388.1 GCA_025362325.1 Cyanobacteriota bacterium
TCTGTTATCTCTTTTTCTACTAATATTGACCCCGAACCAGTCAAAGCTTCTCGTTTACAACATCAGCAAAGAACTTACCGAATTGAGTTTCAAGCTACCACTGTAGTTTGGGCTAATTAAACTTTTGTCAGTCAATCAGCCCTAACGGTCTCTACTTGACTGCAAGACTTGCAAATATTAGCTTTCATCAAAAATACATAAAAATTTTTATTCAAGTTTTATGAAGTTTTGGTAAAGATTATCAAAAAATTATAAAGTTTATGAGAGTATTTCGGCTGTTCGCGCTGTTGCCGATCGAAGCGGGCTGCAAGCTGTTGGGATGTAGCGGCACTCGCGAGTAGGGATTTGAGCCAGTTTTTGCCGATCGAACCAAGCGGGAGAACAGGCGATCGATACTTACGTATTTTTGACTAAGTATTCCCGGTTTTTCAACGCCTAATCCTCGCGGGGCGCGCCACATACCATCCGCAAAAAGCAAGAAGCAAGAAGCAAGAAGCAAGAAAGTTTTAGTTATATACTGCCAATTATTTAGCAATCAAAAATAAGGCTATCTGATTTAGTTTGCGATCGCCCGGGCAGTCAGAAACCGGGTTTGTTGTCGCGTCTAATGTGTGACAGTCGCCGCAGCGGTAAAAACCAGGTTTCGAGGAGTCGTGCGATCGCCAATTGTGATTGACATGAGGAATTTTCATGAGTAAGAATAGGAACAGATATAGCCTTTCAAGCTCTCATATGAGGTACGCGAACGGCATGGGCCCGCGCAGGGCTCCGTGGGCATGGGCCCGCGCAGGGCTGCGTGGGCTCCGTGGGCATAGGGCTCCGTGGGCATAGGGCATAGGGCTATCCTCACCACGCTTGAGAACCGCTATAAATACGATCGCACTTTAAGCACAATATTTAAGCACAATGACAGCCAACAGACTACATTTGCTCGGATGGTTATTCATAGTTGGCTGGCTGAATGCAGCGGCGGCCTCAGCAAACGCGCAACCCATCACCCCCGCACCCGACGGCACTAACACAGTTGTCACACCCAACGGCAACCGCTACGACATTTCCGGGGGGTCTCTGGGCGGAGATAGGGCTAACCTTTTTCACAGTTTTACTCAGTTTGGTCTCAGGGAAGGTCAAACGGCTAACTTTTTGACGAATCCCAACATTCAAAATATTTTAGGACGGATTACTGGGGGAAATCCTTCTTTAATTAACGGCTTAATTCAAGTTACGGGCGGCAATTCCAATTTATTTTTGATGAATCCGGCAGGGATGATTTTCGGGCCGAATGCCAGTCTCAACGTGCCAGGTTCTTTTAATGCGACGGCGGCGACAGGGATAGGTTTTGGGAACAATCAGTGGTTTAGTGCGATCGGCAATAACAATTGGGCGACTTTAATCGGGACGCCGAATAGTTTTGCATTTACCAATTTGCAACCCGGAAGCATTGTTAATGCAGGCAATTTGACCGTGGCGCCCGGTCAAAGTTTAAGTTTGACAGGCGGTACGGTTGTGAATACCGGTCAGCTAACTGCGCCGGGGGGAAATATTCTGATTGCAGCCGTACCGGGTCAAAATTTGGTGCGGATTTCTCAAGCTGGAAATTTATTGAGCTTGGACGTTCAGCCGACTGCAAATCAAAGCTCGCTGCCGAATAATTGGACGCAGCCTGTGTTATCTTGGCCCGAGTTGCTGACTGGAAAAGGTGCGGCGCAGGCAACGAATTTGACGGTAAATTCTAATGGGGATGTGGTGTTGACGAATGTGGCTGTGCCGGTAGCTGCGGGAACTGCGATCGCCTCCGGCAGCATCAATGTCTCGGGCAACACTGGCGGTAATGTTAACATATTGGGCGAGAAAGTAGGTGTTATTGCTGGCAACATCGATGCTTCGGGTACCAACGGCGGCGGGAATGTACTGATTGGTGGAGATTATCGCGGTTTGGGGACTGTTCCCAATGCTTTGCGGACTTTTGTCAGCGCAGACTCGACAATTAATGCTGATGCGATTAGTAATGGGAATGGCGGGCGAGTTATTGTTTGGGCTGATGAAACTACTCGCTTTAATGGCAATATTACGGCGAGAGGTGGTTTGTTTTCGGGGAATGGCGGCTTTGTGGAGGTGTCGGGAAAGCAATCGCTCGATTTTCAAGGGTTGGTGGATTTGCGATCGACCTTGGGCAGCGCCGGAACCTTATTATTAGATCCTACCAATATTATAATTAGCACAGGTGCGAATGCAGGCGGTACATTAGCGGGAGGTGTATTTGCTCCGGCTGCGGCTACTTCTACAATCAATAACGGAACGCTGCAAACGCAATTGGGTTTAAGCAATGTCACTATTTCCACTGCGTCGGCTTCTGCGAGTGCAGGTGATATTACAGTTAGTGCTCCGATTGCTTGGACTAGCGGTTCTTCCCTCACCCTGAGCGCTAATAACAGCATATTTGTTAACAACAATATCACCGCTAACGGCGGCAATATCACCCTGAATGCTGATGCCGATAATCTTGGTGGTGGTAGTCTCACCATCAACAGTGCCGCGATTAATACAAATGGTGGCAATTTTACAGGTATTGGTCGCGGAAATGCTACCAGCGGAGATGGAATCTATATTAACGGCGGGACAATTAATGCCGGTGGTGGGAACATTGACCTCAACGGTAGTGCCGGAAACACGGGAATCGTCGGTATTGAGGTATCTGGGCCCACCGCCCTTTTAGCCACTACTGGAACGGGAAAGATTACCCTCAATGGCACTAGCGGTAGCAGCCTCAATAGTTCCGGGATAGTTTTGCGGAGCTCTAGGATTAGTTCAGCCAATGGCGATATTATGCTGACTGGTAACGGTAGGGGGTCTGCTGAATACGGCATCCGGTTATTCAGCAATGCCGTTGTGGAATCAACGGGGACGGGAAAAGTCAGCCTGACGGGTACGGGTGCTAATGGGATAGGTAACAGTATAGGGATATCTGCTAACGCCAGCACAGTTCGATCGCTCAATGGAAATATCAGCCTGACAGGAACAGGCGGCGGTACTGGAACTGGAAGCGGTAATACAGGGATTGATATTTCGAGTATCAGTACAGTAGAATCGATCGGCACAGGGAATATTACTTTTCAGGGTGTTGCCGGGAACGGGACATTTGTTAATAGAGGGATATCTATTGCCACCAGTACAGTGCAATCGGCTGGCGGAAATCTCAGCCTGACTGGTAACGGTGCTGGGACTGGCATTAACAACATCGGCGTTAATATAGACGGCAGCACAGTGCAGTCAACGCCGGGAAGCGGGACTGTCACCATCACCGGCACGGGCGGGAATGGGACAAGTTCCAATCCAGGAATAAATATTACTGGCATTAGCTCTAGCATAGTGCGATCGCAGAATGGAGATATCACCCTAACTGGCACAGGTAAGGGAAGCGCAGACAACAACGTGGGCATTGCGATCGGGAACTCGGTGGTAGAATCCACAGGCATCGGAAATGTCACTCTCAGCGGTGTTGGTGGCAATGGGAATAATGGCAATCAAGGGATAAACTATGTGGGGATATCCAGCAGGGTGAGCGCGGCGGGGGGCAATGTCAGCTTTACTGGTACTGGTGGTGGGACTGGCTTTAGCAACGAGGGTATATATGTAGATAGTGGTGCTACAGTCAACACCGCAGGGCTGGGAAGGGTAACGTTGACGGGGACGGGCGGTGCAGGGACGGGCGCTAATTCCGGGATATATCTCAACTCAGGGACTATACAATCACAAAATGGAGATATTGCTTTAATTGGTACTGGTGTAGGGACAGCAGCCAGCAACAATGGCATTACAATCGGCGCTGGCGTACCGGTAACGGTGGCAGCTACGGGAACGGGTAATATTAGTCTGACTGGAAGTGCCAACAATGCTGATGCAGTTAACTTGGCCGGCGGTGTGATTAAGGTTTTAGGCGGCAATGTAACTTTGACGGGAGATGAAATTCAACTGTCAGGAACAACTCAAGTTAATGGCACTGGAACTATCCAGTTGCAGCCGCTTACTCCCAGTTTAGGTATCACTGTTGGTGGTAATACTACGGATGCTCGTTTGAATCTCAGTGCAGCGGAACTCGCACCTCCGGTTTTAAATGGGTTTTCCCAAATGATTATCGGGCGCACAGATGGCACAGGTGCGATCGCAATTGACCCCGCTGGTGTTACTTTTAATTTCCCCGTCACAATTCAATCTCCCACCAGCGGCACAATTGCAGTCAATGGAAACATTACAGGTGTAAATAACGCTTCAATTACTTTTAATGCTCCAACCACTAGCTTAAATGCAAATATTCTCACCAACGAACAGAAGATTATCTTTGGTGGCAAAGTCTCTCTCGTTACGGGTTCTAATGTCACTCTAAATACTGGGTTAACGAATGCAGGCGACATTAATTTTGGGGGAACTGTTGATGGCGACGGTAATCTAATTTTGACTACGGGAACAGGTACTATCAATCTCAACGGGCCAATTGGGGCGACAGTGCCGTTGCGTTCCTTGGCAATAGTCAATTCTCTCAATGTTACCAGTCCGATCGCGATCGCGATTACAACTACAGGCGATATTACTACAGGCGATATTACGAATTCCGGACGGGCGATGGCGCTTACCAGCATTACCGGCGATATTAGAACGTTCGGAAACCTTGACCCAACTTCGAGCGGTACTGCTGCGGGCGCAAATATCACCCTCAAAGCTGGCAACATAGTTGATGTATTCGGCGGACTAAATTCCGGTCAGGGAGATATTAGTTTGACTGGGATGGACGTTAACTTTCCGCCTCCTAATACTATTAAAGGTACGGGGACTTTTTCTCTGCTACCGTTGAATCAAAATGGCAATATTATTTTCAAAGTTGGATATATTGCCCCTCCCAATACTATTTCTCTGGGGACGGCATTTCAACAATCCATGCAAGATGGATTTAAGTCGATCGCGATCGGCAGAACAGACGGTACTGGTACAATTACGTTTGACAGCGCTCATTTGTTCCTAGATCCGGTGACAATTCAATCTCCCGGCGGTGCGATCGTTGTCAATGCACCAGTCACCGGGACAGGTAATGCTTCTATCGTTTTTAACGGCCCAACAACACTCAATCAAAACGTTACTACCAGCGGTCAAGATATCACTTTTAAAAGTCCTGTACTCGTCCAAAATAATGCTTCTGTCAGCACAGCAGGTGCAGGTGCAGGAAATATTCTGTTCGACAACACAGTCAACGGCGCAGCGACGGGAACTAAAAACCTGAGTTTAACGGCAGGTACGGGCAATATTACATTTAGCGGTGCGGTTGGGGCGACAAGTGCGATCGGCAATTTAACAGCAAATTCTACAGGAATAACTGCATTCAATCAAACAGTAAAAGCCGCGAGTTTGACAACAGATGCGGGCGGCACAACTACACTTAATGGCAATGTGACAACAACCGGCACTCAAACCTACGGAGATGCAGTTACAATTACCAACATAAATCCGGTTCTCACAGGTACAGGCATTACTTTTAACAATACTGTGAACCCCAGTAACAGCGGCAGCGCTTTGACTGTGGATGGGGGTACTGGTGATGTTACGTTCAATGGTGCGATCGGCAGCAGCAACAACTCGATCGGCAATCTTAAAGTTAACTCTACAGGAACAACTGCATTCAATCAAGCAGTCAATGCCGCGAGTTTGACAACAGATGCGGGCGGCAAAACTACACTCAATGGCAATATGACAACCACCGGCTCTCAAACCTACGGAGATGCTGTCACGATTGCCAACAATCCGATTCTCACAGGTAGTGACGTTAGTTTCAATAAAGTAGATGGTAGCAGCGATTTGACGGTGAAGGCGAGTAGCGGCAATATTACATTTAGCGGTGCTGTTGGCGGTACAACTCCGCTGACAAATTTAACTGCTAACAGCAAGACATCTTTAGGCAGCAATGTCAGAACCACCGGCTCTCAAACCTATGCAGATGCTGTCACTGTTGCCAACAATCCGATTCTCGCAGGTAGTGAGGTTAGTTTCAACAAGACGGTTGACGGTAGCAGCGATTTGACGGTGAATGCGACTAGCGGCAATATTACATTCAGCGGTGCAGTTGGCGGTACAACTCCGCTGACAAATTTAACTGCTAACAGCAAGACATCTTTAGGCGGCAATGTCACGACAACGGGCAATCAAACCTACGCAGATGCAGTCACGATTGCCAACAATCCGATTCTCGCAGGCAAAGATATTAATTTTAACAAGACTGTTGACGTAGCTGGAAATCTGGGGATTATTGGTGATAATGTCGATCTCAAAGGAACTGTAACAACCAGCAATAACGGCACACTGACAATTACCAATCAGGTTAATCTCAATATTTACAAAAACCTGAACTTAGACGGTGCATTTACGCAAAAAGGCGCGGGAACTGTGGCGCTTAGCGGAAATATCGCCACAACTAATGATAACATTAGCTTTAGCGGCCCAGTGACATTAAAAGCTCCTGTAACTTTTACACTGGGAGATGCAACTATTGCTTTCGGTTCGAGTTTAGCGGCAGGAAGTAACCCGCTGAATTTAACAGCAGGTGAAATTGATTTTTCTGGGCCAGTTTCTGGTACTGGGGCGCTGACGCTGCAACCCGCAACAGCATCACAAAATATTGCAATTGGCGGTACCGCTAACAATACTCCAGCTTTGGATTTGACGGCATCGGAAATTGGTTTGATTCAAAATGGGTTTAGCAGTATTGCGATCGGGCGATCGGATAGCACGGCCAAGGTTAGTATTCCCAATAATCTCACATTTTTAGACCCCGTAACTATTCAAGGGGGAACGGGTACGATCGCCCTTGACGGCACTATGACGGGCAATGACAACAGCAGCATTGCTCTCAAGGCTGCCACAATCAATTTAAATTATGGCATCAATACCAATAAAAATGCGATCGCCCTTAACGGCAATGTCAAACTCGGCAACGATGTCAATCTCAGTACCGGCGGCGGAGATATTAGGATAGTTGGTGCGATCGATGGCACTCGTTTGTTAAACTTAGATGCAGCTAAGGGCAATGTGCTGGTGCAAGGAAATATCGGAGGAATAGCACCGCTTTCTGTTTTGAATGTTACCGCAACGAAGGCGGAATTCACTAACGGTAATATTGCCAGCAATTCTGGTTTTAATATTGCTGCAAATACTAGCTTGAGTGGCAATGTCACCACGAAGCAGGGCAATATCAATATTGACGGTACTCTCGGGTTGACCAAAGATGCAGTATTGAACACGGCTGGGGGAAATATTGCCTTTAAAGGTGCGATCGACAGCATCGATGTGGCCCGGAACCTAAATCTGGATGCAGGTAGCGGTAGCATCACTTTCAGCGCAGCCGTCGGCGCCACCACACCGTTAGCAAATGTTGTAATTGGAAATGCTGGCGACGTGAAAGCCAATTCGACGATTAACGCGCAAAAATTGCAAGTAAATAGCGCGGAAAATATCAATTTGTTGGGAAATGTCAATGCTGCAAATGCAGGAAATGGAGGAACGATCGAGCTTTTGAGCCCGCAGGGAAAAGTGAATGCTGGAGATTTGAATACGGCTGGAAATACGGGCGGGAACATCACCGTTAAAGCTTTAAATTCAATTACGGCGGGAAAACTTACTTCCTTCGGTACAGTGGGAAATGGTGGCAAAGTTTTCTTAGATCCGATGGGCGATATTCAAGTTGACTCGATCAATGCGCAAGGCGGTTCTAGCGGCACTGGTGGCGAGGTGTTTGTTTCATCGACGGGGGGATTTTTCCGCGCTACGGGTGGTTTTTCAACTGCACTTTCGCCGACGGGATTTGCTAGCATTTCTACTGCTGGCGGTGCGGGCGGTGGGAAAATTACAATTGTCCACGCTGGGGGAGATGGTGGCCCGCCGATTCAACCGTTTGTCGTCGGAGATGCTACTAAAAATGGGACGGCGGGTGCAATTACTACGGGACAATCTAACATTACATCGCAGTCGTTTCCGCGTTCTAGTAGTGTGGGTAATATTACGTTTTCGACTGATGATGCGATCGATCCCACGCCAACACCAACTCCGAGTACAACTCCAACTCCAAGTACAACTCCAACTCCAACTCCGAGTACAACTCCGTCAACAACTCCCAGCACAACTCCCAGCACAACTCCCAGCACAACTCCGTCAACAACTCCCAGCACAACTCCCAGCACAACTCCGTCAACAACTCCGAGTACAACTCCCAGCACAACTCCCAGCACAACTCCGTCAACAACTCCCAGCACAACTCCGTCAATAACTCCGAGCACAACTCCGTCAATAACTCCGAGCACAACTCCGTCAATAACTCCGATTACAACGGGAAGTATTCCGCCAACAATTGGGCAAGTAAATCAGCCCACAATTCCTGAAATCAATCCCCAAATAAATCAGCCCACAATTGGGCAAATAAATCAGCCCACAATTGGGCCGACAACGGAAACAATTCTGCAAATCAATCCGCAAATAACGGCAACTGTTCCGCCAATAAATCCGCAAATAACGCGAACAATTGAGCCGATTGTTCAACTGACAGCGCCGCAGGAGTTGGTAGCAGTACCTGCTATCGACTCTAATGCTAATCCATTGCTCCCCAGCCCGATCGCACCCATCGCCACACCAGCATCCCCCACACCCGTAGCAACACCCTCAACCCCCGATCCAGAAGACTTTCCACGGCGCCGCCAAATTCCACCGCTAGATAATCCCGGTGCTGCTGGCGATCGAGTTTTAATACTTGATGCGAGTATCACCAGTCAGTTACCCCCGGGCTACGCGCCAACAGTTAGCAGCGAACAACCGCCATCAGTCAGCCCTACATCTAATTTAGTTCTGGGATATGTTCCGCCTCCCGATCGACTTTTTGAAGGCAATGACATACAGAAAACAGTCTGGGGAATTGAACAAACAAGGAATCAAGAATTTGGAGAATACCTAGGCGTAAAAGCCAACCTTCCAGACCAAAAAGTGATGATTGCGACATTCCAACAAACATTAAGAAATATCGAACAGCAAACCGGCAAGCGTTCTGGTATTATCTACATAATCTCGCGAGCAGATCGACTGGAACTAATTTTAGTTCCCCCCGTAGGGCGGCCGATTCACTACAGCGTCCCCGAAGCCAACAGAGCAGCTCTTTTCCCAGCCGTCAAGGAGTTGCGCGATGAAATCACCAATCGCACCAAACTCGGTACTACCAGTTATCTAGCCTCCGCCCAGCAACTCTATAAATGGGCGATCGCACCCCTAGAAAAAGACTTGCAAAACTTAGGAATTCAGACTTTGTTGCTGTCAGTCGATCCGGGATTGCGGAGTGTGCCCTTTGCGGCTTTGCACGACGGTAAAGGCTTCTTGATTGAAAAATATAGTTTCAGTCTAATTCCGAGTTTCAGCTTGACTAATACCGATTATAAGACAGTTAGAGACGCCACAGTGCTAGGAATGGGACGGTCAGAATTTGTTGGCCAAAAGCCATTGCCCAGTGTGCCGATCGAATTAGAGGCGATTTCTACCCAGTGGCACGGCCCATCTTTCCTCAATTCAACTTTCACTTTAGACAATCTCAACTCGGAACACACAAAGCGAGGATTTCGGATCGTTCACCTCGCAACTCACGCCGACTTCCAACCTGGAAAACCAAGCAATTCTTACATTCAACTGTGGAATTCCAAATTGCAGCTCGATCGCATGGAGAGTTTAAATTGGCACAATCCGCAGGTAGACTTGTTAGTATTGAGTGCTTGTAGAACTGTTTTGGGCGATCGGGAATCAGAGTTAGGTTTTGGAGGTTTAGCGGTAAAATCCGGCGCCAAATCTGCCTTAGGGAGTTTGTGGTATGTTGACGATGGAGGCACTTTGGCGCTGATGAGCGAATTTTACCGCCAGCTTCGAGGAGCGGCCACCAAGGCAGAAACTCTGCAACTTACTCAACAGGCGATGATTGCTCGTAAAGTTCGGATTGAAAACGGGCAGTTAGTAACAACAGCGACCAAGTTGAATTTATCGGCTAATACACCACAAAACCAAGATTTTTCTCATCCTTATTACTGGAGCAGTTTCACCCTCATCGGCAGCCCTTGGTAGAAAGAAGGAAGAAGCAAGTTCGGCAACGGATTATGTAACGGATGTAACGGATGTTAGGAAGAAGTAAGAAGTCAAGGTTAGGGTGTGTCAGGAAAGGTAATTTTTAATCATCATTCCTAATCTAATTCTGACGCACCATTGATTGGGATTATCTCAGTTTTGCATTTGTAGTGCGAGCGTCCCCGCTCGCGATGTATACAAAGCTCGCGAGCGGGGACGCTCGCACTACCATAAAAAATGCTTTTTGAAAAAATGAGATGCTCCCCCATTTATTCTTGGGATCGGCATCATAATTTTCGGATTGCAAAGCTAGTCAAAAATTATCTCAAACCAGCAGCAGCTCTGGGCCCAAGCTGTTTCAAATTAGGCGCCGCAGTTCCATAATTAACGCGACAACCGATGTTTAACAAACTAGAACTGCATTCGAGAGGGACAATTTGCTGGTCGAGGAGAGCGCTGCAACTTACATACTGGTCGTCATTAGTATCTCTTACCATACATTCGATCGCTCTAGCGCCCGATCGACTCGACCAACTGTTCATACCTGCGACTGCAATCATGTGCTGCCAGAAAAACGACAACAGCAACACTCCCAACAGTGCAGCCACTCCCAATCCGGCTTTCACCTTCCAATTGCTCAGGATGTTTCCCAAGCTAATTTTTACATTTTCCGTCCAAGAAATAGAGCTTTCGGAACTTGTTTCTGGAGCCGATAAATTTGTTTGTGTTTGTTCTGGGATTTCCGACATTACGTATCTCCTCTGATTGCTGGGACTTGCCTGGGCTGGTATTGTGCGATCGCGCGCAACTGCAAACCCTATCAAATTTTAACAAAACTAGCCTGTCCCGACAACCGATTCGGGCAGCACCGCCTTATAAGTATGTATGTTGAGGAAGTGCGATCCTCTTCGTTGGCGTAGCCCCCGTAGGGGCGGGCTTCGCTAACGGGATTTCTCTGCCTTTTGAGGTATTGCGCAATTTGTCAAACTGGTTGTTAGTGAGGACTTCAGTCCGCATAAAAATCAGAGAACCCAAGTCCGAACGATCGAACACTTTTGATTGTGACATTAGTACAGTGCGGATGACCGCACCTTACGAAAAATTACTGATTTCAACCTGCCCAAAGTTCCAACAACTCAGCTTCCGAAAGTAGTTCAATTCCCAAAGATTGAGCTTTTTCCAACTTAGAACCCGCATCTTCACCCACAACCACATAATCAGTTTTAGCACTCACAGAACTTGAGACTTTCCCTCCCGCTTTTTGGATCAAATCTTTTGCTTCATCTCGTTTCAGAGTCGGCAAAGTTCCCGTAAGCACAAAGGTTTTGCCGACAAATTGTAAATTCTGGTCGCCGGAATTCTGACTTTTAACTTCTGACTGCAATTGCAAGCCCGCAGTTTTCAACCGTGCGATTAAACTTTGATTTGCCGGGACTCGAAACCACTGATAAACCGATTGAGCAATTTCCGGCCCGATGCCGTAAACACCTTCAATCGCTGCCGCCGATACCGCTGCTAACTCTTCCACAGTTGTAAACCTTTCTGTCAGCAATTGAGCGTTGACACTGCCGACGTGGCGGATGCCCAAGCCGTAAAGTACGCGCGAATAAGCTTGATTTTTCGATTTGGCGATCGCACTTACCAACTTTTCTGCTAACTTGTTACCCATGCGCTCCAAACCCATCAACCTTTCCACAGTCAAATCGTACAAATCCGCCGCAGAATGCACCAGATTGCTATCAACCATTTGCTGCACCAACTTTTCCCCAACACCGTTAATATCCAGAGCATCCCGGCTGCAAAAATGAATCAGCGAACCCCTCAAAATCGCCGGACAAGACGTATTGATGCAGCGAGTCACGGCCTCCCCCTTTTCCCGAACCACAGGCTGCGTACACTCGGGACAGCAGCTAGGCATTTGGAAAAGTTGAGCATTTTGGGGACGCAGTTCTGGCAAAACTCGCACCACTTCTGGTATAATCTCTCCAGCTTTTCTGACAATTACAGTATCGCCGATGTGGAGGTTGAGCTCGGAAAGTCGATCGCTATTGTGGAGAGAAGCCCGCGAAACCGTGGTTCCAGCCAACTGCACTGGTTTCAGTTCCGCTACAGGAGTTAGAGCGCCGGTTCTCCCTACTTGTACGGTGATTGCTTCTACAATTGTAGGGACTTCGGCCGCTGGATACTTAAGTGCGATCGCCCAACGCGGAAATCTTTGAGTAAAACCCAACTGTCGTTGCAGCCCAACCGAATTAATCTTAACAACAACCCCATCCGTCATGTAAGGCAAATTCCGCCGTTCAGTATCCCAATATTCGTAATACTCCCGCACCTCATCCAAAGAATAACAAATTTTGCGATTAGGATTCACCTTAAAGCCCATGCTTCGCAGCAATTCCAACGATTCCCACTGCGACTTCTGCTCGTTCCCATCATCTAAATGCAGAGTATAAGCAAAGAAATCTAACCGTCGCTGATCCACAACTTTAGAATCCAACTGCCGCAGCGTACCCGCCGCAGCATTGCGAGGATTAGCAAACAATTGTTCCCCCGCTTTTTCCCGTTCCCGATTAATTTCTGCAAACACAGCCAAAGACAAAAAAGCCTCTCCGCGCACTTCCACAACAGGCGGCGGATTATCTAAATTCAGCTTTAAAGGAATTGAGCGAATAGTCTTGACATTTTGAGTGATTTCCTCTCCCGCAATCCCGTCTCCCCGCGTCGCACCGCGAACTAAAACCCCATTTTCATAGGTTAACGCTAAAGCAGAGCCGTCAATTTTTAACTCGCAAACATAGGAAACCCCCCCCAGCCCCCCCTTGGTAAGGGGGGGAGTAATTGCTTTGTTTTTCTCATTGCTAAGAGAAGGTGCAATTTCATCTTGTCCCCCCCCTTGCCAAGGGGGGGTTAGGGGGGGTGCAATTCCATCTTGGGCAGGTGCAATTCCATCTTGTCCCCCCCCTTGCCAAGGGGGGGTTAGGGGGGGTGCAATTCGCTGCCAGCGTTCCTGCCATTTAGCAAATTCCTCAAAATTAAAAGCATTTTCCAAACTGTAGAGAGGAATATTGTGTTTGACGCTAAAAAATTGAGTAGCAGGCTTTTCTCCCACGCGCTGAGTCGGACTTTCGGCAGTAATTAACTCAGGATAATCTGATTCTAACTCTTGTAACTGTCGATAAAGGCGATCGTACACCTCATCTGGTATAATCGGCGCATCGAGAACATAATAAGCATAGCTAGCTGCCTGTAGCTGCTGCCTCAACTGTTGAATTTGCTGCTGAATCTCTGCTACCATATCTATTTTAGATTTTAGATTTTAGATTTTAGATTTTAGATTTTTGGTTTTCAATCTAGATTTTACCTCAAAAAAAAGGAGCCAGCAACTAGAAAATCCAAACTCCTCCTAATTATGAATCGCCTTGATAGCTGCTGAATTATGCTGGCAAATCCCTCACAAATTCAAATCTGAAAACTCGCTAAATTTCTTGTTATCCCCGGATATAGGTTGGAGGTCGCGACTTTTTTCGCCATTCAAATTGCTATTAGTGTGGGATTTGATAAATTCTTGAGCGTTCGTCTTGAAAGCCAGCGGTTCAGCGTGTTCTACCTGAAACACATTAGCGTAGAGGTTAGCAATAATCTGTTTACCTCCCTGGGTCAATTCCAAGTAGTTCAAAGCTGCTGGAATATAGGGAAAAACTCCGTTCCAATAAAACTTGGCGTAATTTTGTCGCAAATCTCCCGGAGACTTGTAGCCCAAAATTTTATTAGTGCCGACTTCCTCAAATTCGTAGAATAGGGCGCTTATTTTTCGCAGGTAATTGGGGTCGCTCAACTGACCAATCAAATCGGCGGCCCTGGCGAGTCCAGAATAATTGTTTCTGTCTTGATGAGTTTCGCTAGCAGGAACTGGGAAGCGAGTCAATTCAATATTGCGCTTAATTTGTTCGGCATCAATTAATGTGTGGCCGCCGAAGCGTTCGTCAATTACGAGTTTTCCTCGATCGACATGATAAGGAGTTAAACTGGCAGAAGTGGCGCCTATCGCCACAGAAACCATGCCTCCATCAATACCCGTAGCGAAGAGTCCGACAGCTTCTTGGTCTTGGCGGCAAACACCTTTCACGTAGCCGATATCGTGGCACAGCAGCGAGATCAAGTAGTGCAGCCAATCTTCCGGCGACACTCCCCCTTCGCGAATATGCTTGCCCCGGAGAATCTCTTGTCCCACCAAGGCGACGAGCATTGTGTGTTCTACATTGTGGTAGAGAGCATCGCAGTTAGCGATATTTTCCAGAGCCATAGTCCCCGCCCAGGCGATAATTTCCGGGTAGTCAGGCTTGTACTTGCCGTAGGTGCGGCGGTAGCCAGCTTGCAGCTCTTGCACAAAAGCGTCAATCAGGATAGCAGTTGCATTGAACATGATAAATTCTCTCACTCAGACTGTAGTTACCAACTCGATCAAAAATATCTTGCATAGCTGAAAAAATAATCAATGGGTACCGTAGGTTTGACCCCGCGCGCGTTGAATTTTAAAGTTCAGCTAGTTTTCTGGGGTCAGAAAATTACTCTCAGGCTATGCTTCCCACGATAACCTAATTTCCGAATCAACAGATAGATCGATTTTTTGGCATTAAATATTGGTGAAACAATTGACATCGTTTCACCGACTAATTAATTAGAAGTCCTAGGTGTGAAAGTTATGAACTGTCTGTTTCCGAGTCTCTCGACTGCTGCCATTCGCACTCGGCGGTCGATCGCCCCAAAATACCTAGGATTGTTTGCATTGACGGCTGTTTGCACCGCTGCACCGGCTTTGGGAGCCGATCGCATCTACGTAACTTACGGGCCGCTAGAAGAATCAGTTCCGATCGCATCCCTGGCACTCTTCGCCAAAGAAGGCAAAATAGACTCGAACTTGGACGGCTTCGCTCAGTACGCCAAAAAATCTCAGCTAGCGGAGATTCGCAGCGCCCTGCAAGCGAAAGCTGAAATCAGCCCCGTGACGATCGCCCAATTCCTCTACACGCCGCAAGGAGAAGTGCTGCTGGAACGCTTGGGGCGAGTCATTCAAACCAAAGCTCGGCAGCCGGGATTTTATGCGATCCGCGCCGCCCTGATTTTAGCAGCCTCAGATCCAGAAGGGCTGACAATTCTCAACGTGCTGCAAAAATTCCCCACTTACGGAATCAGGATTGACATCTCCCGCGGCTTGGGTATCGCCGACAAACTGACATCGCTGATCAACCGTTCCAATCGGACGATCGCCGGAGTTACCCAATTGTCGGAAGCAGAAGCAGCCTCTGAGCCAGCGATACCGCCCGCCGAAATGCTACAGCCCCAGCAAAATGGCCCCTATACTTGGCAAAAATCATCGGTAACTCTGACAAGTCCAAGTCGCGATCGCACCTTTGATATGGACATTTACCTGCCGCAGCGCAGCCCGCGACCGGCCCCTGTAGTAGTAATTTCTCACGGTTTAGGTTCCGATCGCCTTTCCTTCCAGTATTTAGCCAAACACCTAGCCTCCTACGGCTTTGCCGTCGCCGTCCCCGAACACCCCGGCAGCAACGCCCAACAAATCCAAGACTTAGTAACAGGCAGAGCCAACGAAGTAGTAGAACCAGCAGAATTTGTCAACCGCCCCCTCGACATCAAAGATTTGCTCGATTATTTAACCAAACTTTCGACAACCAATCCTGCCTACCGAGGGCAGCTAGACTTGCAGCGAGTCGGCGTCATCGGCCAGTCTTTCGGCGGCTATACGGCTTTAGCATTAGCCGGGGCGGGGATTAATTTTGCACAGCTAGACAAAGACTGCCAGCTCGAAAACGAAACTTGGAATCTCTCGCTGCTGTTGCAGTGTCGCGCCCGCAGCCTAGCTGGCAACCAGTACAATTTAGCCGACCCGCGCGTCAAAGCTGTGCTCGCCGTCAACCCGATCGCCAGCAGCATTCTCGGAGAAACAAACCTCAGCAAAATCCAAATCCCAGTCATGGTAATCGCAGGCACCGCCGATACCGTCGCCCCCGCTTTGCTGGAACAAATTCAACCGTTCACTTGGCTGACATCGCCCAACAAATATCTGGTACTGATGAACAACGGGACTCACTTCTCAACGATCGAGGAATCCCCTCAAAGCCTCTTTCTGCCACCACCAGAAGTCATCGGGCCCGAACCAGCTTTAGCCCGCGGCTACCTCAACGGACTCAGCGTAGCTTTCATGGAAAGTTATTTGAACAACAAATCAAATTTCCGCCCGTATTTAGAGCCGAACTACGCTGTGGACATCTCCCGAAACACTCTCGGACTGAGAATTTTGCGATCGCTCACCCCGCAGCAACTACAACAGTTCAGTTCTGCACCCGCTCGCACTCCGGCTCCTCCACTGCCGATCGAGCCACTTTCTCCAGCTTCTCCAGCTCCCGTTCCCCGTTAGGCTTAAGCTGCGTCGCGATCGCCATCTGATGTGTTTTCGCCTCTGTGTCACCTTCATCAGCTTTCCTTATCGCAGTCATCAGTTCTACTGTCGCTACACCCCTTTACAAACCTTAAGGATACCGTTAATAATAGAGACATCATCCGAACATTGACAACCAAATACAGCAATCATAAACACATGACAGCCACCTTACAACAGCGCGAAAGCGCTAATATCTGGTCGCAGTTCTGCAACTGGGTCACTTCGACCGACAACCGCCTCTATGTAGGCTGGTTCGGCGTCTTGATGATTCCTACCTTGCTCA
>JANYGO010000153.1 GCA_025362325.1 Cyanobacteriota bacterium
TTGCGCTTTGCCTGTTCCACCTTTTGGCGGTGTTCCGGGCTTTTGGCAGCTATGGAGCCGAGCCAGCGGTTGCCCCAGCGGACGTGACCAGCTTCTTCGGGAAAAATCTTTTCGATAGTTTCGCGGATTTTGACATTTTCGTCAGTTTGCGGAGCCTTTTTCAGGGCGTGGATGTGCGCCGAGAAGTATTCGCAGCCGCGCTTTTCGGTGACATTGATTGCGGCTAAGGCTGCAATTATACCGTCATCGAGGTTGCGTTTCGGGTCGTATTGGTCTTTGTCCAGCAGGCGGTCAAATTCGTCAATGTAGGAGACTCCCGGCGGCGTTCCCACATTTTGGCCCAAGTCTACCAGCAAATCTGTCAGCCACATAGCGTGCCGCGCTTCGTCGGAAATGTGCCTCGAAAGGTCGCGCACGAGTTCGGCCGGTTCGCCGTCAAGCCGTTCGATCAAGTCGGTGAGGTCTTTGCAACTGCGCTGTTCGCTAAAGCGGTAGCGGTTGAGGGTGATCAGGTGAATTTCCCGATCGCGCACTACATTAGCTAAAATTTCGCGCGCTCCCATTGCGTTGCGAAGCTTGCGGGGATAGGCAACAGTCATGCTTTTATGTTGTTTTGTAAAGATACTTATATAAGTGTAACGCAGTTTTTCGGCTGCCTAATTCACTCGCAAGGTAGAAGTTTTTTGTATCGGAGGATTGAGCCGTCGGGCAAATTTAGTCGTGGACGCACGGGTGATTAGAAAGCAGTTTTTTTTGCGATCGAGGTTAATTTTAATTAACCACATCCTAACATCCCCTTGATACCCCCTACCACAAACAACCAAATCACCCCAAAAATTCCCAAAGTATGCCAATATAGTGGTAGCTGAATTAAACCCAAAAATCCCCCTGTTATCCATGCTAAGAATGTCGCGGCTCCTAACATGGCTGATATTATTAAATAAATTAAAACAATCATCCCGCCAGTAGCTGCGATAAGTAATGCAATTAAACTCCCTACGACTATCATTTGCATCCAATTAGGGTCAGGGCAAAAGGAAGCTTGACCAATCAGCATTTGACCAAGATTTATTGTCAGAAATAAGAGCATAAGTTTGGTGCCAATAATCTACAGAGTTGTTTTGTAGAGATACCTACATAACTGTAACACAGTTTTGGGGTTGCTAATTCACAAAGTAAGTTAGAAGTTTGTTGTCAATACCCCATGCCCAATTCCCAATTCCCGTAGACTTTGATATCAAGTCTCAGTTGAGTCTGAAACCAGATCCTTAGCAGACTCTTGTTGAAATTTTCGCGCCTCTTCTACTTCTAATCTAGCCAGAGTTGTCGCCACATCGGCTAACTGTAAAGCCAGATTCATCCGACAAACCGGGTTTTTTTCCCTCCAGAGGTCTTTTGCCAAGAAATGTACTCGATAGCGAAACATTTTAATTGAATTTGGCGGAGTAACTTTCACGGTCATAGTCTTTCTTCTGTTGAAGTTTGAATGCGGAGCAGCACTCGTTCTAGCTCCAAGTAAACAAATGTCAGCATGATTACTTTATCTTCATCGGTGATTGTAACACTACAGGTTGCCGATCGAGGTTCAACGCCTTCGTGCCTGACAACTACAGTATATTTTCCCTGCTTCAGATTATCAAAATTCACATCTGCCTCAAACAGGTCAACTGTCTCCTCGGCCAGCACTCGTCCCTCTTGAGTCAGTAAAGTGACAAACGCAATGCCGTCAACTGAAGTCATGGCGACGTTACTCTGATTGCGGATCATCACAAAAATATCGGACATCATTTGGTCATTGGTAATTGCTAATTGCTAATTTAGAATGAGTGCAGAATCTCACAAACAAAGGAGCATAAATACGGTGAATTATTTCAATTTTTTGCTAATTTTGACTGTTAGTGCAGCGGTTCTCGGTTCTGGAAAAAGTGGGGCGCTAGCTACTGTCTTGAATATCTCTGAGACAGAGCCTTGTTTGCAGCTTCACAGCCTGCAAATAGCAGAAAAGACCGACGATCGCAATTTAACAAACTCAAAAGGTACATTAAAAGAAGGCAGTGCCATCTCTATCGATCCTGATGAAGTTACGGGCATACCAAAAGCTGAGGCAAGGGCACGTTTCATTCTGAATAAGATATATCGGGTTCAGGAAGGCACTGCCGCTGACGATTTGTTTATTGTTGATGAGAAAGCAACTAAATGGGCTGTAGAGGATGTCTCTGAAGCTACAATGGGTGCTACTACTAACAGCGTTGCCCAGATAGTGTCGGGTAAGGGGAGAGTTTGGGCGCTGATCCAGAAGTTCTAAACTTCAAAAAAACGCCGCTTTTAAGGGCGGCGTTCTTATTAATTAAAAATCCTCGGTTAAAAATGGTAATTATACCATTTTTAACTTTTAATTTTTAATTATTAATTTTTTAACAGTCGTAGTACAGAGCAAACTCGTAGGGATGAGGGCGCAGCCGCATCGGGTTGACTTCGTTGTCGAGTTTGTAGGAAATCCAGGTTTGGATGAAGTCTTCGGTAAATACTCCGGTTTCTGTTAAGAAACTGTGGTCTTTTTCCAAAGCTTCTAAAGCGCCTTCCAAGGAACCGGGAGTCGAAGGAATTTTGCTCAATTCTTCCGGGGAAAGGTCGTAGATATCCACGTCCAAAGGTGCGCCCGGATCGATTTGATTCTTGATGCCGTCTATGCCTGCGCACAGCATCGCTGCAAAGGCTAAATAGGGGTTGGAACTGGCATCGGGACAGCGGAATTCTAACCGCTTGGCTTTGGGGTTGGTTCCTGACAGCGGAATGCGCACTGATGCCGATCGATTCCCTTGAGAGTAAGCTAAGTTTACAGGCGCTTCAAAGCCCGGAACCAACCGTTTGTACGAGTTGGTTGTGGGGTTGGTGAGTGCCAAAAGTGCCGGGGCGTGCTTGAGAATGCCACCGATGTAATGCAGTCCCATTTGACTGAAACCTGCATATTGGTCGCCAGCAAATAACGGTTGGCCATCTTTCCAAATCGACTGGTGAACGTGCATCCCGGAACCGTTGTCGTTAAACAGCGGTTTGGGCATGAAGGTGATGGTTTTGCCGTATTTTTTGCCGACGTTTTTGATGACGTATTTGTAAGTCAGCAAGTAGTCGGCGGCTTTCACCAAAGTGTCAAAGCGGAAACCAAGTTCGCATTGACCGCCGGTGGCGACTTCGTGGTGGTGTTTTTCGATTGGTACGCCGCATTTTGCCATTGTCAGCAGCATTTCCGTTCTCATGTCTTGAGAGGTATCGGTTGGTGCTACTGGGAAATAACCTTCTTTGTAACGTGGTTTGTAGCCGAGGTTGCCGCCTGCTTCTTCTTTGCCGGAATTCCAGCGACCTTCGATCGAGTCTACGTAATAGTAACCGGAATTTTGGGTTTGGTCGAAGCGAACGTCGTCAAAAATGAAGAATTCTGCTTCTGGGCCGAAGAATGCCGTATCGCCGAGACCGGTGGTCAGCAGGTAGTCTATGGCTTTTTGGGCTATGGTGCGGGGACAGCGGTTGTACGGTTGGCCGGTGCGGGGTTCTTTGATGCTGCAAATGAAGCTGATGGTGGGTTCTGCCATGAACGGATCCATCCACGCGGTGGTAGGATCGATGACCATCGTCATGTCTGATTCGTTGATGGCTTTCCAGCCGCGAATGCTGGAACCGTCGAAGGGTACGCCGTCTGTGAATGCGGTTTCGTCGATTTGGTCGTGGTACAGGGAAAGGTGTTGCCAGATCCCCGGCATATCGATGAATTTTAGGTCAACGATCTGGATCTTATTTTCTTTTATGTAGTTTAAGGCTTCTTGGGGTGTCTGGAACATGACTTACTCCTGATGTTAGTTGTGTCTTGGCGATCCTCTTCGAGGGCTTCGCTAACGGCAGATTTTAGACTGTTTGGGCGATCGTAGGCTTTCAGCCACCAGATTTTTGTAGCAAAAGATACAATCCTTTGAAATCGATCCCAGTGAGGCCGGGAAGTTCGTGATTCTTGCCGGGTCTGTGTTTCGGCTGTTGATACCAGGCAAGCGACTGAACCGAGGCGGTGATTTGCCGGGGAGCGACTACCCTCTGTGCAAATCCTATCTCAAATCTTAATCAAAGGCCGATTTGTAGTAGTCTACAATAGGCGGTCTATCTCAGATAGCAAAGTATTGATAAAGATTTTTGGGAGAGGAACTTATGCGCGATGCAGTGACGAGTCTGATTGAAAATTATGATGTTGCTGGTAGGTATTTAGACCGAGATGGTATCGATCGGTTGAAATCTTATTTTGCAACAGGCACGGCACGGGTACAAGCAGCAGCAGCAATTAACAGCAATGCTGCGGCGATTGTTAAGCAAGCTGGTATTCAGCTATTTGCTGAACAGCCGGAACTGATCCGCCCTGGTGGAAATGCTTACACGACTCGCCGTTACGCGGCTTGTCTGCGGGATATGGATTATTACTTGCGCTATGCTACTTACGCCCTGGTGGCGGGAAGTACGGATGTGCTGGACGAGCGCGTGCTGCAAGGTTTGCGGGAAACTTACAATTCTCTGGGCGTTCCCATTGGCCCGACGGTGATGGGGATCGGCATTATGAAGGAGATGGTTAAGGCTCAAGTTGAAGCTGCTGGTTTGTCTGTTGGGTCTTTTTTGGAGCAGCCTTTTGATTACATGATTCGCGAATTGAGCGAACAAGATATTTAAGTCAAGCAAGCTGATTCTTTTCGGAGCAAATTGCATTTGTGGCTTGCAGGTAGCAGGCGTTGGATAGATCGCTTTTTTGGCATTCGTGCCTTCTAGCGATCTTTTTAATGATTTAAAAATCTCCTACGCATCCCCAGACAAGGCATTTGTCCAGGGGATTTTTGGTTTGGCGGCGCGAGATTTGCTCGGTGGTTCTGGCTTCAACTTCGCCGTTGGGATAAACAATGTGAATCAGGTTACCGCTGATGAAGGCTAAGGGATTTTCTTGACAAATGCTCTGATTTCTGATCGGAAAGTTACTTGTTTTCATGCTCGATCGCCCTGATTGTGTTTGTAGCGCATT
>JANYGO010000194.1 GCA_025362325.1 Cyanobacteriota bacterium
ACGATGCCCTCCCAGCCGAAGCCGTTCCCGAACCCACCAATGGATTAGGAACCCTATTAGCACTAGGTGGATTGGGATTATTCCTCAAGCTCAAAAACAGGAAAAACAAAGAGTAATGAAAACCCTTTACACCATCCTGTATGCCCTCAGCATCATCCTCATCAACCCCTGGGGAACTACCCGCGGCCTCATCTGGACATCGCCCAAAGTATTGATTATTTGGCTAATAATTTCCCTCAATATCGCCCTTTTATTATCGCAAAAAAAATCCCTCGCGCTTCCCCAAAACTGGAAAAACAGCCTCATACTTTGGACGATATTTCTCTCAATAGGAGCCATCTCCACCCTGCACAGTCCCTTCCCATTAACCTCTTTTCTCGGTCAAGACCAAATGGGAGACGGTTGGCTGTACTGGCTGTTAATCGCTGCCTTTACTCTCAGCAACAGTTTGCTGCTAATTGTTCGCCCGCAAATGATCAATTCCCAATTCCCAGGATTTCTAATTGGTGCAATTATCCTTTCTCTGAGCATCTTTCCCCAAATCATCGACTGGCGGATTGACTACACCGCTACCATGGGCAAGCTAATCCGAGATGATGTTTTAGCCAGCAGCATTTTTCTCCGACAGCAACCAATAGGATTGTACTCCCACCGCGGCCACGCAGCTATAGTTTTAGCGTTGACGGCAATTACTGCGATTTTCGGTTGGTTTGGGAGATTTACGAATACTAAATTAACTGCTATTACTTTGATTTTAACTGTTCCTGCACTGCTGCTAACTTCTACCCGCAGTGCAATTGTAGCTTTGATTGTTGGCTGTGCTTATTTGTTGGGACGCCAATACTACAAAATTCTCACCGGCCTAGCCCTGATGGGTGTCCTCGCTGTGGGCATCATGACGCTTAACAGACCCCTCAATTGGCAAAAACCGAGTATTGAACAAGTGATGTCTAGCCGTTCCCCGATGTGGGAACTCGCAGCCAGAGGAATCAAAAAGCGCCCGCTACTTGGATGGGGATTCGACGGCTTGGGGATTGCCTATCCCTATATCAGGAATCCTCAAGTAACTCCCAGAGTTGTCAACTTGAACGAGTTTACCTACGACTATATTAACATAAAAGGTGAAATTAGCACTCTTGAAATTCCTACTTATAAAGCTCACAATTGGATTCTGGATACAACAATATCAGTTGGCATTTTGGGGCTGATTGCTGGCCTCGCACTTTGGGCATATTATTTATCTTTAGCGCTGCAATCTTCTCTTCGCGGGATTGCAGCAGTTGCTATTGCTTATCTGGTTTTTGCTGTGACTTGGTTTGATTGCGCTCAATATGCGCATATTGCATGGTGGATGCTCAGTTTTGCCGCTGTTAGATATCCTTGTTCTCAGGAAAACGAGAAGAGAAGATTAATTTGAGATCAAGTTCAGCTTTATTTATTTTGGGGTTTATTTATTGTCTTGTTAAGCCTAGGTTTTAAACTGAAGTCATCACTACAAACCTTACTAATACCATTTAGAAAAGAGCTGGCAACAATAGAATTGTTGGGTTTGTTTCATCCACCCAATGTGTAAGGTGCGTCGCCATGAGATATGCCGTTAAATTTATGGATTGTACATAGCGACGCACCCTACAACTACTGAAGTCCTCATTATAAACCTTACTAATTTTTCATTTTCTAGGGCAGCCAGCGGGGGCGAAATCCTTTTAAAGGCAATTCTTCGGGTGATGGAGAATTATTAGATACGGCTGCATTCTTTAAGTTCACAAGTATGAGATTTGAAGAGCCGATCGCACTTCCGCCCTCTGTTCTGACATCTCCTGTCACTGGTTCCGATTTCTTGGCAACAACCCGGTCTAGCAGCAATTCTAACCCGTCGGGCGACAAACTCATTTTTGTCTCCACTTGGTCGGGCAAAACTAACAGCGGTTTTACGGCAAATGTCTGCAAATCAATTGCTTCGAGGGTGAGTTTATCGGAAAAATCTTTCCCCGGCTTCCGCCTGGTTAACAAGCAGTAAAGCTGAGGATTTCTGGGGTCAAACTGACAGTTGAGGAATTCTCCTGCGGTGCGGATCAGTTCTTTTTGAAATTCCTGGTTTGTGACTAAGAATATTGATTGACTAAAATCACTGTTGTATTTCAGCATTGCCGATTTTCGGCCGTCGGGAGTGAAGCTAAAAACTCTCCGAAAAGATGGGATAAAGTCTAAAGGTTTGACGTTTGGTGTCAGGGATAAAATAGCGATGCCGTCTGCTTGGGGATTGGCGTAAGTTGCACTGTCTGGGGCGATCGCAAATTCTCCGGCCGGGCGACTCAACAGCCGCTGGGGAATCGGGGAAGTTTCCGGTCGCAGCACCCACAAACCAATATCCTCTGCATTGCCCCTCTTTGCGCGTTGAACTGCGATCGCCTTGCCATCGGGAGACAAGTCAAATTTGAGATTTTCATAGTCTTGATTGCCTAAAATCTTCTGAATGCTACCAGGTTTTTGAGCCGGATCGGAACTTCTGCCTGTAGTGACGGCATACAACGATTGTTCGTACAAACCCGGCTTATATTTCGACCATTGGCTAGCAGAAAATAAAATGCGATCGCCCGCCGGGTAAATTCTACAGCAGATTCCATGTATGTGTGGTACACTAAATTCAGTATATCAGCATAAAAAATGAAAGCTTATTCGATCGAGTTTCGTGAAAAAATAGTTAAAACCTATGAACAAGGTGATACATCAATCAGGAAAGTAGCCCAAC
>JANYGO010000274.1 GCA_025362325.1 Cyanobacteriota bacterium
CAATGCTCCGGTATCCATCGCTAATTCCTCTTGAGCGGCCAGGACTGCTTTTTTGCCCCCAAATTAGCTTTTTGGTAGCTCTGTAGAATACTTCACAGGTGAAAAATCATGGGACTGACTCGGAGGTCAGGCTTTGGTTAGATACCCGTAGGTTCGATCGCCACCCAGGTGCACCATCACATCAGCAGCCTGTTGGTTGATCTCAGCCATATACCAGATATATATAAGTAGTGCCTGCATTCGCGCTTACTTGACTGAGGGAAGGTGAGGTATGCCCTAGACCCGATCGCCCGCCTGCCAGTCATCGCTCCACACAAATCGATCGCCCGCAACTACACTCCTCTTAATGGCAACAACCTCAAAACACCTTCATTTACCCCAGTTATCATCCTTTGAGGCTCGATCGCTCCTGTGAGTCTCCTCAACATCTACATCTAAAAAGTGCAAGTGACTCTCGGACTCAGTATTGGCAGCAATCACCAAACCAGTCTTCCCCCAAGGAGCGATCGCCCGGGGTACGGCGGGGCTGCTAAAATTCCCTATTTGAATGCCTTGACTGTTTAAAACCAGAATCTGCCCCCCAACATCCGCCAACACCCATCCCCAATTAGTCACACAAGCAGACACCGGCAAACTTTCCAGAGGAATTCGCGCTACCTTGAGCGGCCACAATTTCATCAACAGCACCGCTGGTTTACCAGCTTGGGGAATTCCCAGCAAAGTATAAGGCTCAGGTGTCAGCAGCATCTGTCCGACGCTGGCAGACAAGCGCACAGAACCCACCGGCGTGCCGCGACGAGTGTAAACTCTAAAAATAGTTTGGGGATTTTTTGGTTCGTTGTCCGGCCAAACTGCTAAGACGTGTCGCCCATCCAAAAACATTAATTCTGGTAAATAGTGTTCCGGTAACGCCACAGTAGCAATCGGCTTCAGGGCTGTTTCCCCATCGCCTGCAGAGCTATTTTCGGCTAAAGCATAAAAGCGCAGTTCGCCTGGAACAGCCACTGTCAACCAGCGGCCGTGAGAGTCAACAGCAGCTTTAAAAGCATCGGGCCCTTGCCTTAAACCCATATCCAGCAGGCACTGAGGCTCCCAAGAGCCGTTGAGCCAGTAAAGTTTTTGCGCAGTAAGAACGCAGCAGCCGTGAGCAGCAGGTAAAATGCCACGCACGATGTCCGGCATAGAGATAGAAGTCGGCATTTCTTCTGTAACTAGCTGTTTTTCCGGCTGACACCAAACCTTCACCTCTGTACCTACAGCAGCGTAGAGATACGTTTCAGTGGCAATTAAAACTGTCAGCAGCGCCGGAAGTATCAGAGGCTTTGGCTGCGAAACCGCTCTGGGGCGCACAGTCCGAAGTAAATTAATAGTAGGCTGTGATGCTCTTTCTTCTTCGACTTCCGCCAGAGATTCAGTTTCTGACTTGAAATTTTTCGCGCCTGTGGTTGCGGGGTTTTCCCAAGGAACAATGCAGTCGCCTAATTGCCTGACAGCGGGGTCATACATGATCAGCCGCAGAGCTTGAGCCATTTGGGAAGCACTGGCAAAACGGCGGGCGGGCAGCTTTTCCAAAGATTTTTTGACTATTGCTTGCAAAGGTTCGGGGATGGCGTCGGGAAGTTGCAAGCGTTGATTCAGGTGCGCCCACCTTAAGTCTCCGGGGGTACCACCGAAAGGGCGGTAGCCCATTAGCAACTCAAACAGCAGAATTCCCACTGCATATATATCTGACATGGGGGAATAAAGACCGTAAAACCGCTCTGGGGCCATGTAAGCGGGGGAACCTACGGTAGCATCGGGTGAAAGTTCTTGGTGGAGGCGAGTTGTACCAATTTCTGGTAGCCGGCGCGCGATGCCAAAGTCAGACAGCCGGGGCGACCAACCTTTGGAACCTAAAGTTAGGAGGATATTTTCGGGTTTGATGTCGCAGTGAACTACGCCTCGGCGGTGGGCGTAGTCTAGGCCTGCTAAAACTTCCATGACTAGCTGCAAACCTTCGAGCAGCCGCAAGGGGCGGTCTTGTTTGAGGAGGTTGCGGAGGGTTCCTCCTTCGCAGTAGTCCATAACTAAGTACCTGCCTGTAGCTGTATGTTCTAGAGCTCGGCAGGTGACGATGTTGGGGTGCTGTAAGGTGATCAGAAACCACAACTCTCGCAAGAATTCGCTAGTTGGGGCTTTTTGATGGCTGAGTTCTTTGAGAGCAACCAGTTGGCTGGTAAGCCGGGAATCTTTGGCGGGAGTTTCTCGAACACTGGCACAAAAGACTCGACCAAATTGCCCTTGTCCGACTAGCCCTAATATGCGGTACTTAGAATGTTGCATCAGTCTAATTATAGGAAATGCTTGAGCTAGTATTAAAATATGTAAAGAATTCTGACAAAAATTCAAATTTTTGAATCGATCGCCAGGTACTGCTATGTTATCTCAGGTTCATTCTCCGTCGGCTAAGATCGATCGCACGGTCGCACCTAATAAAATCCTTGAGCTTCGGAGTCAGTATCAATCTTGCCTGATTCGGGTGCCGGATCTGGAACTGCCTGTGGCTGCTATTTTAATCGATCGCGAGTATTACAGTTTTTTTAAGGCTTTCGAGGAACTGTCTAAGGTTTTAGCTATCGCAGCTTGCGTTGGGGAATAGGGCGACTCAACAGCGATTACCAAAACAGCGATCACGGTTATGCAATCTGGGTTCGAGAACCGGAAGCACATGCTGTCAAACCATCTTAACGTTTTTACGAGTCACCCCAAATTGTTTGAACTTTCAATATTTCACGCTTGCATACTTAACTGGACAGAATGAAAAATCAATATGGTTAAAATTATTAGACTAGATCCAATTGCCGAAGAAATGGCAGTGGAAACCCGATCAAATATCCTGTCTGCCTTACTTTCCAAAGACTTAGACGTTCTCAAGGAATGCGGGGGGCGGGGAATGTGCGCTACCTGCCACGTTTACATTAAAGAGGGCATGGAAGGCTTGTCAGACATGAACCGCCGCGAGAGGAGGACGTTGGAAGTCATTACTACAGCGGCATCCAATTCGCGACTTGCTTGTCAGGCTCAAATTATGGGCGAGGGTGTGGTTGTACAGATACCTGCGGGGATGTACATTAATGCTATCGAAAATGTGGAAGCTCTGATCGGTCGCCGGGCCCAGCAAGATTTGTTGCACCCAATTACAGGTCAAGTAGTTGTAGAATCGGGAAAGTTGATCACTCGTTCGATCGTTACACAGCTTAATGAAACCCGCTTCCAAGTAGGACAGTATTTAGTTCGCACTAAAGAAGCTTAAAACTGATATGTTTGTATTTTAGTAGTAGAGAAAAATCTATGTTGAGCCAACTTGCGCGTTTGAGCACGGAAGCAGACGGACGCTACGCCACCACTGACGAGCTCCAATTTTTGAAAGACTACTTTCAGTCTTTGAATCACCGGATGAGTGCTTATAAAAAAATTCAAGCCTCGGAAAAAGAAATTATGCGGCAAGTGGAAGCACAAATGCAGTCTCTCGACCCTAGTTTATTTCGCCGCGGGTCTCAAGATCTGACTGAAAAGTGCCGTGGAGATATTGTGAATGTGTTGAGGCATTCGGCGGCAGCACTGTTGATTAATGATACTGAACGGTTGCGCGATCGGCTGCTGCTTTGGTTGCAAAATATTTTAGGCGCTGTTCACGGTCGAAATAGTTCGACCCTGACCTACGATGTCATGAAAAAGGTACTCAAACAATATCTCACTGCTGAAGAAGCTAGCCTATTTTTTCCGATTCTGGACATGAACCGCACATTACTCGGCAAATAATCAAGGCGAATGTCATACCATTTTAGATTTTAGATTAAAAAATTGGGAATGAATGATGAACTATGGGTTTGGAGCACGGGCATACAGTTGCATTTTTTGGGGAAACTGGTATCACGTTAACGGTGATAAATTGTGCCGTTAGGAAGAATGGCTCCAATGAAATTCGCTCCCCTCAAATCCGCCTCAGTCAGAATGGCTCCCCGGAGGTTGGCTCCTGTCAAGTCAGCTTTCCGCAAGTTGGCTTTACTAAGGTTAGCTTTGCTCAAGTCAATTTCATGCAGGCAAGAATTAGAAAGGTCGGCATTGATCAGGTAGGCTAGGCTCAAGTTGGCTTTGCTGAGGTTGGCCCCGCTCAAGTTAGCTTCCATCAGATAAGCACCGCTGAAGTTGGCTTCGTTCAACAAGGCCTCTGCCATATTGATTCCAGTTAAAAGTTTGCGGCTCAAGTCTACACCGCTCAGGTCTGCCCCGCTGAGGTTGATACCGCTTAAGTGGGAGCCATTCAAACTAATATTTCTCAGGTAGGTTTTGCTGAGGTCGGCTTTGCACAAATTGGCTCTGTCCAAGCAAGCTTCGCTGAGGTCTGATTCGCTCAAACACGCGCCGTTTAAATAGGCTTGAGTGAGGTTAGTTCGCCTGAGATTAGCTTTCAACAGGTTGGCTTTGGTGAGGTTAGCACGGGTTAAGTTGGCTCCGGCTAGGTTGGCTTTGGACAATTCGGCTCCGGTGAGCTGTGCTTGGCTCAAGTCTGCGTCTTTGAGACTCGCTAGACTCAAGTCTGCATCTTTTAAGTTTGCCCCGTTGAGATTGGCTTTAATCAGATAGGCTTTACTGAGATTTGCTTCGCCCAGATTGGCTTTGGTGAGGTTGGCCGCGCTCATATCTGCACCTATGAGATTGGCCTTGAAGAGAATGGCTCCGGTCAGGTTTGCCCAATTCAGGTGAGATCCGGCTAGGTTGGCGCCGGTGAGATTGGCTCCGCTGAGATTGGCTCCGCTCAGACTTGCGGCGGTGAGGTTGGCGCCGGTGAGATTGGCTCCGCTGAGGTCGGCTTTGCTGAGGTTGGCTCGGCCCAGATGGGCTTTGGTGAGGTCGGCCCCGCTGAGGTTGGCACCGATTAAGTAGGGTCGCTGCTGGTGTTCGTTAAGGTTGTCCAAACGTAGAGTTGGGGCATCGCTGGAACGGTATAAATCGATCGAACTCAACACAATGCCGCGCAGGTTTGCCTGTCTAAAATCTCTTTCGCCTGCTGCATATCGATTTAGAAGTTCGTTGGCGTCCATTAAGTTCGAGCAAAAAGTTTGAGGTTGTGATTACTTTTAAATTTTATAAGTTTTTCGGGTAAGTTATGAATTGTCTATCTGCGAGCTGCGAGCGGTTTTTTTTTAAGAGCTAAAACCCATTTTTTTAACTCTGTAGCTTTTTTATAATTTAACTCACTGTTTTGATGTTTTGGTGGATGCAATGGCTACCGAATAATCTATCTGAACCAGTGTCCCCAAAAAAGCAACTTTAGGCCTGTGTTCCCCACCCTAGTAGTCATCATACCATGTTCGCTCAATTCCCTCCGCTTCGCTCCGCCCGGAATCAAAAAGGTTTGTAGTGAGGACTTTAGTCCTAGTTATGGATGAGGACTAAAGTCCTCACTACAAACCAATCTTATATGGTCGTCCGAGCGGACATGATATCAGTCATTCCCAATCTTCAATGCGAAAATCGAAAATCGAAAATGGTATGACAGCTATTAGTAACAAACTAATAGCTATCAAATAAGTCAGTTTTTTTGGCAAATTTGACTGATAATAGCTTCGTGATCTTGTCCTTCTTCGACGAGAGAATCGGCCGGTTGGAGGCGATCGCGCAACCCTAAAATAAAGCGGTTACAGTCCGCTCCCAAGGATTCACAGGAGGTTTGCAGGCAGTGGAGTTCTCGACCTGTGAGCTGACTAAAGAACGAACTTAAGATGCCTGCTTCTAGAAAACAGGCTGGCCGCTTCGACTTGGGAGCTGTTTTAGCAAAAAGAGAGTTAGCAATTTTTACTATTAAAAATCCATGTTCGGAATGGCTGGGGTCAAATTCAAATGTTCCCCATCCGTGAGTTTTCCAGCACTGTTGCAAGGACTGAATAAATTCTACCATTTCCATTTCGGAAACTGGCTGACCGTAGTATTCGCTGACTTCTTCGCAAAAACGCACGTAGAAGTTTTTCCCCCACCAGCGACCGCAGTTGAAAAGGACGAGGCGGGAGGCTTGACCGGTTTCTTGTTCTAAGCCGATATAAATGGCTTTAATCAGTGTTTCTGGGAGCGCTATGAGTCGATCGCCCCGGCGGTTTTCGAGCAGACCTAGTTCGAGGTCGCCTCGGACGTAGGCATCGCTGGCAAAGTAGTTTCCAGGGAGTCGGGGCTGTTTGAGTAAGTCGGCAATATTAATCATCGTTCATTTAGTTGACAGTTGACAGTTGACTGCTTGAGGGCGACCTCTACCCTTAAGTCCGAGGATTGGAGTAATGAATAGTCTGATTTTAATTTCTCGCCTTTAAGGGTGGAGGCTTTAAACCAATTCTTTCTGGGAATTGGGAATTGGGAATTGGGAATTGGGAATTGGGAATTTACCTACTCTTTATTACCTTGGTCAATAATCATTGACTTTGCTTGGTCTAAAAATGGTTGCAATATAGCCCGGGCTTGCTCGGAAAGCAGTTCTTTTAAACGAGTTTGCAGGAGATTGCAAACAGTTGCTTCGATATTTTGAGTTTGGTGGGCTTCGACTATGCCGGAAACCCAGTCGAGGAGTCGCTGCTCGATAAAATCTCGATCGTTCAGCAGCATGGCCATAGAGCAGTAGCGCAAGACTAACAGCCAGTGTTTGAGCGATCGTTCTAAGGTTTCTTCTTTTTCATCGGGGAATGTTTCTTGTAGCTTGTTGGCTACTGGTTGGAAGATGCTTGCTTCCTTCTCTCGCAAAAATTCATAAATTTTTAAGCGCTGGGACAGGGTGGCAATTTGACGCTTAAAAGCTATAAGTTCTTCGCCTTTTAAAAAGCGGTTTTCTGCCTGATCCAGCAGCGCCTCAATCTCAGGGTGCATGATTTTAATTAAGTGGTAATCGGTAATTGATCAAAGGAAGTTCGGCAACGGATTTAACGGATTTAACGGATTTAAGCAATGGATTTTGGGGGGAAGAGGGAAGAGGCAAGAGAGATTGCCCTATTTTTTTTCCCTTCCCCAAACGGATTAAAATAGGTCGAATAGGTCGTCAATGGTGATTTCTGCGGGTTCGGAAATAGAAATTACTGGCAAGGGTGGCGGTAGGGGCAGGGCGCCCACTTCGGGAATTCCTTCCCAAGAAATAGCTTGAAAAAAGTCGGCTACCGATCGGGTTAAAGTCAGGACTTGACCAGGAGTCGAGCCATTTTGGGTTTCTAAGGGTTTTCCCAGCCAATTGTAGTAACCAAAGAAGTCTTGGACAGACTTGTCCAACCATGAAGTTTGACTTTTCATCTTTCTTCCTGTAAGAGAGAGGCTCACCATCACTGTACATCGCGAAATTGGTGAGAGGAAAGGCAGGGCAGGGGATGTGCCTTTCCAGGTTGTTTACCGCAATATTTCACCGTGTTCTAGTCGATTTTGAATATCACGGGCGTTGGCACCTTCGTTGAGCCAGAATGCTGCTGCATCAATTTTATCTGGGTTGCCGAGGAGGAATTTACAATAGGTTTCTCCCATTGAATAACATTGGAGTTCTATGCAACTGAGAGGCTTTTTGACTAGAGATCCGAAGAAACCGGCGAACAAACCGGCGTAAATGTGACAAACGGGTTTGCCTACGTCGCCCAAAGTGCGAGCAACTGCTGAGTCAAATAGGTTGATAAAGATGCAGCCGTTTTTGCGATCGCTCATGTCTACTTCCCAGCGACCCCAACCTTGAGCTGTGAAAGGCCACCACCAAGTTTCTAGCAGAAACATCAGATTCGACTGGCGAATGTTTTGGCTGAATTCGGCACTAAACCATTTTTGAAAAAATTCGGAATCTTGCAGCCCCCACTGGCAACCAATAGTATACATGATTACAGAGGAAGCCGGGCCTACTTCTTCTTCGAGTCCCTCCACCAAACCGATGATGAAGTCTTCGCTGGTAAAAATGTTGCGGGACTTATTCCAGTCGTCAATTGTACCAAACTGGCGATCGAAGGCAAAAAAATCCTGAAACCGATAATGGTTGTGACTTTTAGGATGCTTTTGCTTCAGTAGCGATTCGCTGTGGGTGGAGATTTCTTTTTGAGCTGTAGAGACCATTTAGCCGATTACTCCTTTTTGGTGTATTTGCTGAAAATTAGGATCAAATAGAACAAGTAGACAGGCCTGTGTATCCAATTTAACGTCATTTTTCTGAATACAGGCGCAGGGTATAATTTTTTACGGCAATATTAATATGGGAAAATTTTAGGAGGCTGAATTTGATCGCTGGTTGGGAGTTCTGCCTTCGGACAATTGCTATCTGACGCTCGGAGGCAAAAGTGCGTATAACGTTAAACGCCGATGTGTTATCGTTTTGTGCAAGCTGTCCACTATATATATAGGGCATATGGGGATGAAACATCACGCTTGTATTGCGATCGGCATCAATCAATATCAGTTACTCCAGCCTTTGAGTTATGCCCAAGAGGATGCAGAGGCACTGTACGGTTTTTTGACTGAGGAGGCGGGTTTTGCGCCGGATGGATGTCTGCTGATGACGGATAGCTCGCCGTCGCTGTGGGGTCAATCAACGTATCCGAATCGGGAAAATATTCTGAGGTTGACGCAAAGCCTGTGCGCGGAACATCTGCAACAGGGAGATGTACTCTGGTGTTTTTTTAGCGGCTACGGTGTCAGCTATGAAGGTAAGGATTATTTGATGCCGGTTGACGGCAATCCGGCTGACATTCAGGGTACGGGGATTCCGGTAGAGTTGCTGTTGAATACTCTGAAAAATGCTCCGACGGAAACGGTGTTGGTGCTGGTTGATATGAACCGCAGCCAGATTGTGAAGGCGGGGGAAACGATCGGCACTCAAACGGCTCAGATGGCGCGGGAGCTGGAAATCCCGACGGTGCTTTCTTGCCGCCCGAATCAAGTTTCGCGGGAAACTTCTGCTTTGCGTCAAGGCTTTTTTACGACGGCGCTTTTGGAGGGGCTGCGATCGGGACAGTGTACGACGCTTAAGGGTTTAGACCGTTTCTTGAGCGATCGCCTACCGGAGTTGTGCGACCACCATTTGCGTCCGAAACAAGAACCTTTGATGGTCGTAAATCCTCCGGGAAAGGCTCATTTGGTGATTTTGCCTGATGCTGCTGGGGTGCCAACTGCTGCGTTGGCCGGACGCAACGGGAATATGGCGGTTGGTGCTGATGATGGGTTCGATCGCCCGCAAATGGCGGCGGCTACGGCTCGAATCGAGCAGCAGTCGGCTGCTCGCAGCGCGATTGATGCGCCGGTTGAGAGACCGCCGATCGAGCGGCAGAATACTGTGGGCCCAACAACAGGTGGGGCGGACGATCGACCCAACTTGCCGCCTCCGGAGGATGCCGATAACCGGGCGTCGGACAAATCGTTTTTGCAGCAGCTAATTTTGTGGAGTGGAGCTACGGCTTTGGTGCTGCTGTTGGGTGTTTTTGTGACGAACAGGTCAATTTTTATCGGCCAGCAGGAGGGAGAGCCGCGATCGCCTGCTGAGAATGCTCAAAACGCTGGGCCTCAAAAATCCGCTGGTGCTGGAGTGCCACAGGAGCAACAGCGGGCTGTGCAAGCAGGGACAGGAACCAAGCAGCCGCCGTCGAGCCAGCAGGTGTGGGCTGAGGCGAAAACTTTCCTCAAGGATGGTTCGGCTTCTAGTTTTAATAAAGCGGTGGTTAAGGCTCGGACGATTCCGGCTAGCGATCCGCTCTACCCGCAGGCTCAGCAGGATATTGAGCGCTGGAGTTTGACGATTTTGGATATCGCTAACGGGCGGGCTGCTCGGGGCAATTTCCAGGGGGCGATCGGCGCGGCTAAATTGATGCCTGATGTGAATCAAGCTGTTTACAATCAGTCGAAACAGGCGATCGCTCAGTGGGATAATTTATCTAAAGAGCAGCAAGTAAATACTGCCTTGCTATCGGCGGCTTCGAGCAAAATTAAGCGCGGGGCTGCCTCTTCTTACAGTAAAAGCATCCAGCAAGCTAATAAAATTCAGCCCGGTCAGCCGAAGTATGAAGAAGCTCAGCAGTTGATTGGACAGTGGAGCGAAGCTATTCTGAAAATTGCTCAGTTGCGCGGCTCTCAAGGAAAGCTGAAAGAGGCTGTTGAAGCTGCTTCGCTGGTGCCGTCGGGTACGCAGAGTTATCAGCCAGCACAGACGGCGATCGCTAATTGGAAAACTAAGCTGCAACGCCAGAAAAAAGGTTGATTTAGCCAAGATAATTTCCCGGTTCATCATCGGGAATTATCTTAGCTAAAAAGCTGATAACGCTCGCTCTATGCCTCTTGACACTTCAAGAGGACACCTACACATCGATAATTTAAAACAATAAATTTATTCACCATTTCCCCTTCGCAGCTCGCGCGGCAGGGGATTTTATCTACTGTGCGGTGTCGGAGTTTTTGGGTATTGAAATATCTCCTAGTTGCGGGTTAATTAATACCTTTAATTCACCTCTGAGAACTCTATCAACCGGCCCCTGTACAGTCAAAAACTTAGTCTTTGTTTTTACCGGAAGTATGGCGGCAGCGACGTTTTTAGACGCCAAAATAATGTTGAGGCGCTACTGCTAAATAAGTCTGTTTTTATCTCTAATTCAAATATTTAGGCTGCGAATTTGCTTGCTTCAGCTTAGCTGCTTAATTTATACTCGATCTCAACTTGAGCAACTAGCAAATTGGGCGATATATCACTGCTATTAAACACAGATGGTGAAGGCAATATCTGCGCCGTAAATCTGGGCAACGCAGCTATGCAAGGTTGATTTGCTTTACCAGAAAGAATTGGTTTAAAGCCTCCACCCTTAAAGGCGAGAAATTAAAATCAGACTATTCATTATTCCAATCCTCGGACTTATGATTGTCAAGTGCTGTCCCAGGTTGACCGCTCGACAGTTGACAGTGTACAAGCATCAAACCGTTTATGCTCCCATGATCATAGGATCTATTCATGACATTATTTATGTCCTAGCCTATGTGGCGGTTGCTATATGTTATAGATTATACAAAATGACTCTTACTGGCAATTCTAGTCAATGAGCGATCGTCCCCAATAAATTTAGAAAACAAATGCACCGCCACACAGCGGAAAATGTCGGGATTTGCAAGTTGCGAGTCTTAGTTGGCGCGGACATCACAAAGCTGCCTTAATTAACACAAATCTGGGCTTTTCAAGAAAAGCGAAAAAATATATGATTGAGAAACAACGATCAAAACTTGGTGGCTTATGGTAGCCCAGGCGACAACACGTACGCCTTAAGTTATAGTCGCCAGCGAGCCATAGGGGCTGAGTTAAATCAATAGGGTGAGGTGAGAGTGTCTGGGTGTTAAGGAGGGCGATCGAACAGGAATGTTCGGTCAGCGTTCCCTTCCCCATAGGGGAGGTTCAGTTGACCTGTGACAGCTTGCCCCCCGAGCGCAGTCGTTGGGTTGACCGCTTGAGTGCGACCTTTACCTGGAAGTCCGAGGATTGGAGTAATCAATAGCCTGATTTTAATTTCTCCCTACAAGGGTTCCGGCTTCAAACCAATTCTTTCTGGTAAAACCTAGGAAGCCAAGGATCTGGAGACAATGCTGAACTTTTTGAGTTCTGGAAAGTAGCGTTAGCACTAAACTCTGCATTATTGTGGGAGGTGAGCCAAATTTGTAACAGTTCTTAACTATAAATAATTCTGCCAAAACTGCTAGCATAGTGACACTTTTGCCAGCAAAAACAGATAAAGTAAATAAAGTTGGCTAGCTCTAGACGCTCCGATCCCCATCCTGGGGATGTTGAATCAATTTGATTCGTACCAAGTGGTTTTAGAGTTACAATTGGAACCAAAGCATCGCTATTTAACTGAGTTCTTTAGTTACTTTTACTTTCTGCTATGAACGTAGATTTTATCAAAGCCCAAGTCAGGTTGCTACAGGGTGCAAGTTCATCGGAGCGAGAAACCCTTATTAAAAACATCGGCGTCTGTGCTGGCGTCATCAGACCTGGAGAGTACGTGACTCCACAGCGGAAGCACGCCATCACTCTCTGGTTGCAAACAAATGCAGTGCGCCTCCGGCTTCCCCAACTTCCTATGGATTTATCGGGGCAAAAGCCTTCACACGGAAGTAATTAAGGGGTAGCGACAGCATCACATAAATTAGTCAATCTTGCCTAAAAGTGCTTTTTTATTGAGCTGTACAGCGTCAATGAGACACGATTGAGATTGAAAAAATGTTTGTAGGGACAGTTGGGCCCGAAAAAACGCCTGCGGACAAAAAGCGGCCTACCGCTTTGGTAAAATAGGAAATGAACGTCAAACCTGCTGGAAAAGTAGATTTGAGTAAGTTTCGCAGAACGGATTATTGCGCACAACTATAACCTGGGTTATTTGCTTTTAGATTTGAGATTTACGATTTAGCTCGTGCTGCATAAATTTGCTTTTTGTGGAGCGGCTGAAAAATCAATCCTATTCAATAGGTATAACTAATTACAGGGGCAGTCACTGAACTGCCCTTACTTTTGAACTCGGAGGCTGAAATACTTCAATTTACAATAAACGCATCTACTTACAGACATAATTTAGCTGAACTCTCTACTCAGATCCAGCTCAGCGAAAGATTGTGTGTGATGTGACAGAGCGAGAGAAGATTCTCGCTGGTGCGAATCTGGAATTCAGATCGTCAAACATCAGGAGTTATTATCATAAACGGGCTTGATCATATATTTATCAACAAAAATACTGTGCCTAAGAAACAAAAATTTCCTTATTTAGTTGGTTCCCGATGGACTTCTCACCAAAAAAATTGGGGGTGGCGCCACTTTCAAGTAGTCAACCGCAAAAACGAAGGTAAATGGGTATTTGCAGAAATGGTGGCATCTTGCGATCCGAATGTCCGTTTCTGGCTGAACGCCCAACAGCTTAAAGACCGATCGCTCTGGCAAGCTGGATGGCAGTCTACGCAAGAATTAGAGGAATTAGAAGTGGCAGAATAAAAGACCGCGTTTTGGGGTAAAGTGAGGTAGAGATTGGTTATGGGTAATAGCAACAGAGTAAAGTCATGAAAAAGAAAGTTGTGTTATTGGTGTGTTTGCTAATTAGTGCTGCATTGGGCGGTGGATTTGGCAAAGTGTCGATCGCAACTC
This sequence comes from Cyanobacteriota bacterium, assembly GCA_025362325.1. Lineage (GTDB taxonomy): Bacteria > Cyanobacteriota > Cyanobacteriia > Cyanobacteriales > Microcoleaceae > Microcoleus. The sequence goes on from JANYGO010000274.1 coordinate 13,142, forward strand.
CAGTTCGCGATCGCAGCAATACTCTGTCTGCCGATATTCCAACTCCAGCAGCGGACTTGTCCGGCTTAGTCCTGACTTTACAAGACTTGCCCGCAGGTTTTAAAGAAATGCCAACTGCGGCTATGAAAAAACTGACCAGCGATATCGCTAGCTTTAAACCAGCAAGCCTGTTTGGTTATCAAAAGAGCGATGACGAGCAGTTTCAAGTAATCATAGGGTTTACAATGCAAATGCCCGACCAGATCGATCTAGCTCAATTTGATGCAGAAATCCGTAAAGGGAATTTTGCACAATATATCTCCCAAAGTTTGAACGGTAGCAAGGAAGGTCAGTTTTCTAATCCTACTCCTTTAACCTTAGAAGATAAGATTGGCGATGTCTCGGCGGGGTGGAGAACTCAAGGAAAAATAGCACGCCTGCCCGTCAATGCCGAATTCGCGGTGTTTCGGCGCGAAAAAATAGTAAGTTTTTTGATTACTATGTATCTCGACGGCAAAAAACCCGCTATCACAATTAGCGAAACCGCACGCAAACTTGACAGCCGCATCAGGGAACTGAAACCTGGCTTAACTCAACCGCAATAAATAGGCGTTGCCAGCAGTAAAAAAATCCGGCTTGTAACTGCGGATGACACTCTGATTAGTTACACTCACAAAAACAGCTTACAAATATTAGACAAACCGAGCTTTCCCCCTACTTGTAGCGCTGTCTGTCACCAGAGATTTTAGTCGATCGCACCGGGCTTCTGCATCCAGGAATGATATCGTTTCCGATGGCATCGGAATAATCTTTTTCCGAGTGCAGTGCGAGCGTCCCGCTTGGCTCCGCGATCCAGAAAGAGCGGGACGCTCACACTATAGTATAATTCCAAGGCTACGGGATTTAATATGACCCAGAAGAAGCACCCGATCGCAATAATTGATACCGAAATACCTATGACTGCCGCTGTTTCCCTGCAAAACGCCTGCAAAATCTACAACAAAATTCCCGTTGTAAATGACCTTTCCTTCACAATTGAAGCCGGAGAAATGTTCGGTCTCCTGGGCCCCAACGGTGCCGGAAAATCGACGACTATTCGGATGCTGACTACGCTGACTAAACCCAGCAGCGGTCAAATTCAGGTAGCTGGATATGACGTGATGCGCCAAAGCTTGGAAGTTAAACAGTCCATTGGTGTTGTACTGCAACAAACCAGCGTTGATACTGAGCTTTCTGTCTGGGAAAATATGGAGTTTCACGGGCGGATGCACCACATTCCAAATCCGAAGCGGCAACAGTTGATTAAACAGTGGTTGGGATATGTAGAATTAACTGAAAGGCGAGATGATTTAGTAAAAACTTTGTCGGGTGGAATGAAGCGGAGGTTGCAAATTGCCAGAGCACTTTTGCATGAGCCGCAAATCTTATTTTTGGATGAACCGACTGTAGGGTTAGACCCGCAAACGCGCCGCCGGTTGTGGGAAATTATTCTAGATTTGAACAAGCAGGGAATGACGATGCTGTTGACTACGCATTATATGGATGAAGTTGAGTATTTGTGCGATCGCATCGGGATTATGGATGGCGGTAAGTTAATTAAACTGGGAACGTTGGCGCAATTGCGGCAGGAACACGGTCAAGGGTTGGTGATGAAGCAAATTGGCGATCGCTGGGAATACAAGTTTTTCCCGACTCTGGAAGAAGCTAATTTTTATCTGGATGCCAAAGATGATAAGACTGGGATGATGGTTCGTGCTTCTAATTTAGAGGATATTTTTGTAGAATTGACTGGCCGACAGTTAGATTGAGCGATCGCTAATTGCTAAATAGACTCGGCGATTGAAATCGCTACTACTAGATTGAGCTAATTGCTAAATAGACTCGGCGATTGAAATCGCTACTACTAGATTGAGCTAATTGCTAAATAGACTCGGCGATTGAAATCGCTACTACACAAACTTTCGTCCGCCGGACGCGGACTAGGAAACAGAGTAGGATTTGGTATAAATCCTTCCGACTTATTTTCTAGATAACTAAATCATTCTCACTTCAACGTCTCAATTCCCAATTCCTAATTCCTAAATGACTCGCTTAGCCACAACAATAGAAGCTATACTTTACCTCAAAGGTCAGCCGGTGTCGATCGCAGAAATTGCTGAGATTGCCAAGTGCGATCGATCTGAAGCCGAAGACGCCATCATCGAACTCATGTCTGACTCTTCCCACCGCGACAGTGCATTAGAAGTCGTAGAAACCCCAACGGGATACAGCCTGCAACTGAGAGAAGAGTTTGCCAGTTTAATGCAAACTTTAATACCTCCAGAATTAGGTGTGGGGGCTTTGCGGACGCTGGCGGCGATCGCCCTCAAAGGCGGCATCGCGCAGCCAGACTTAGTGAATTTGCGGGGCTCCGGAGCTTACCAACAAGTGCAGGAACTGGTGGAAATGGGTTTCGTGCGCAAGCGGAAGCCAACGGATGGGCGATCGTACTGGCTACAAGTTACCGATAAATTTCACCGGTATTTTCAAGTAGACCAACTGCCAAAACAATTGCAAATTGACTTTCAGGCAAATTTGTATCCAAGCAATGAGGAGTAGTTTGAAGTAGAATGTAGCAAGCCAGAAATTAAGAATCGCCAAATGGTTTTTCACCCTGACTTTGACCGGGACAATGCCCAACAAACCGCAGTCAACCCACTTCTGAAGTACCTCCAACACCAATCCCCGGAGGTTCTAGCCCGCATCGCCAAGTCCGCCAGCCCTGAAATCAGAGAAATTATCTCTCATAACGTTCAAGGACTTGTCGGCGTCTTGCCTTCAGACAATTTTAACGTCGAGATTACCACTGACCGCGAAAACTTAGCAGGTTTGCTAGCTTCAGCGATGATGACAGGCTATTTTCTGAGGCAAATGGAGCAGAGGATGCAGCTAGAAGAAAATTTAGCAAGCACCAGCTCGATTAAACCAAACTCTCCCAAAGAAAAGTAAAAAGATGAACGGGTTGGGGAGGCCAGAAAGATGAATGTTGTTCAAAAAATAAACAATCCTGGACGGACAGGCAATTAAAAAACCGGGTTTTCAATCCTATATCCCTCGCGCTACACGGAGGATTTTGGTGGAAAAACCCGGTTTCTGCATCTAGGACTATTCATCCTCCATCGCTGGAAATTAACCACCCGCGGGGCTACCGGATAAGGGAAAAGCACCCGGACGTACTTTCAGTTTCTGAACTTGACCCAAACGGTTAATTTCCACTTCGACTTCTTTGTCCACAGCAGTGTTTTCCACCCGTTCTTGCACATCGCCGGGAGTGTTGACCGCAATTCCGTCAACTTTTTGAATGACATCTCCGGCCCGCAGGTCGGCTTTTTGAGCGGGGGAATTTTCCACGACTCGCGTCACGGCTACGCCTTTATCGATCGTAATTTTATTATCGAGTTGTTTGTTAACTTCTGCCTTGGTGGCGGGAGTCAAGCTGAGCATTTGAATGCCGAGATAGGGATGTTCGGCTTTCCCTTTGGCGAATAACTGATCGGCAACTCGTTTGGCGGTTTCAATCGGAATTGCAAATCCCAAGCCTTGAGCGTCCGCGCGAATGGCGGTATTGATGCCAATTACTTCGCCTTGGTCGTTGAGTAGTGGGCCGCCAGAATTGCCGGGGTTGATGGCGGCGTCGGTTTGGATGAAGCGGACTCGTTTGTCGGGGATGCCGACTTGGGAACTGGTTCTACCCGTGGCGCTGATAATGCCCACAGTCACGGTATTGTCGAGACCTAAAGGATTGCCGATCGCGATCGCCCACTGTCCCGGTACAATATTGTCCGATCGACCGATAGTAACCTGCGGCAGTTCCTTGCCATTAATTTTCACAACAGCCACATCCGTCAGCGGATCGACTCCCTGCACCTTACCCTCAAACTCGCGCCCATCTTTGAGCGTCACCTTAACAGTATCCGTCCCGGAGACAACGTGAGCATTAGTCACGATGCGGCCGTCAGCAGTAAGAATAAACCCCGAACCTGTGCCCCGCTTGACTCGTTCTTCCGGCTGCGGCAAATTGTCCCCAAAAAACTTGCGAAACAAAGGATTCTTGAAAGCTTCCGGGACTTGATTCGGCACCTTGCTTGATGCGTCAATGCGTACGACAGCGGGGCCGACTTTTTCGGCTGCTTCCGCAATAAAATTGGGATTGCTGCGATCGACTGGGCGATTTTCCTGAACTGGAGGAGACGCATAGGGCGGGATTTGCTGGCGCACCACGGGCAAAACCAATCCGGTTTCTAGAGTGTTTGATCCTTGCAGATAGCGATTCCCCAACCATCCGATGCCTCCCCCAATAGACAGCAAAGTCACATAAAGCGTCAACTGCTTAAAAGATAAACTCATATTTAACAACTCCTGCTGAATACCTCATCCCCGCAAACACGATCGGCATCAAGCATTTTTGTCTTGGCGACGGTTCGGAAGCGGGGCGGGGCGTACCGCTTCCTCAAGAACACAGCTATGAGCAGACTGGCGCACCACGGGCATCACAGGCAAAAATTGCCTGATTTGACCGCAGCGACGAAAACTAATAATTCTTATCCTAACTTGGCTCAGGCTGGGATTTGCAGTCTGGGGCGCGACTCGAACTTTCAAATCCGCGCTTTCACTCGGCTCAAAAATTGTCAATTGTCCCAAATGAATACTTTTGTTGTGTGCGCAATCACTTTTAAACGCTGATTTCTGGTCATTTCTGCACTCAGTCAGGTCGATCGCCCCCGCCCAGAAAACGGCGGCAAATCTTCCTCTCGGTGCGCCT
>JANYGO010000276.1 GCA_025362325.1 Cyanobacteriota bacterium
AGTAGCCGAATCTTTGATGGATAACAATATCCTCGTACCGTTGATGCGGCTGGGCGTACCGGATACATTGGTAGACCACGCTACACCCGAACAATCCTTTGCCAGTTTGGGATTAAATCCGTCGCAAATGTGCGATCGCATCTTAGCAACATTCAGTCGCCAACAATCACCCGTTAGCGTCTAATTAGCTATAATTGTAGGGTGCGCACTGCGCACCTTACTGCTACTTATACAAAAAAAAATTAACCATGACTTATCTCAACCCAACTAACAGGACTCCCCGGAGAATATTGCACCCAAAACGCACACGTTCTTCAGAAGAAATAGCCCAATGGTATGCTGAGAGAGAAGCATTTTATCAGCGCTGCAAACCTATTTTCGATCGCCTCAAACCAGAATTGATTAAAACCCACTACAACTGGTACATGGCCGTTGAACCCGACAGCGGTGAATATTTTATCGACAAGGATGATATGCTAGTTGCAAACATAGCCCATGAAAAATACCCGAAAGTTAAATTGCACGTCTTTCGGATCAATGAAACTGGAGTTTGTGGCACGATATGATTGAAGGAAGGTTTGGCGATCAGGACGAGCTATTTTTTGAAATTGAATTGATTGCTGATAACGGCTTAGAATTACCTGTGGATGCTCTGCTTGATACAGGTTTTTCGGGCTGGTTAGCTATGAACGATCAAGATTTAGAGGGACTTGATTGGATATATGTGAAACAAGAAAAAATGCGAACAGCTAAAGGAGAATTTAATTTCGATCTTTATGCAGGAAAAGTGCGTCTTGAGGGTCAAGAGTTTGACATTCCCATTCACGTAGGTGCGGGAGTTTCCGAATTTTTAATCGGCCGCCAACTGTTGAAAAATCGGCGCTTGGTAGTTGATATTTCGGCGGGTGTTTTGACATTAGAAGTAAATTAATAGCAAGATGACTTTAAAAAGTTTTGATATAGTAATAGTAGGAGCAGGCCCCGCCGGCGGTCACTGCGCGAGAATATTAGCAAAATCCGGCCGCAAAGTCTTGCTTGCAGAACAAAATGATAATTTTAATAAAAATGACTTTTCCAGTGCTGCCACGCCTTTAGAAACCCTCTCTCAATTCGATTTACCTGAATCAGTAATCGGCAGTTATTGGCACAAACTTACTATTGAAACGACCAAAGTCAGTCAGACTTGGGAATCTCCCGAAAACTTGGGCGTTGTGCTCAATTTTGCTAAATTTAGAGCATTTTTAGCCGAGGAAGTTGAGCGATTTGGCGGTGAAGTTTGCCTGGGTTATCGCTACATTGGACATTCACAAGTTAAGGGCGAAACAATAGTAGAATTCAAACAGTTATCCGACAGTCAAGTTATCAAAGTTAGCACCAAAGTCTTGGTTGATGCGACTGGCTTTGCTAGGGCGATTATGTACGACAAGGAAAAGGATAAGCCTAATTTTTTGTCGGGAACCGGAATCGAATATTTAATTGAAGTAGAACCAGAAATTTACAATAAATATGCCAATGATTTAATCTTCTTTTTGGGCGACAAATGGATGCCGAAGGGTTATTCTTGGATATTTCCAATGGAACAAAATAGGCTGAAAGTTGGTGCGGGCCGCATTTTTTTAGATTCCAAAACCCTCAAAGATTTGTCACCGCTGAAAAAATATATTGATTTGCTGATTGATGAATATCTGAAGTCGAAAAATTATCAGATTATTGACAAACACGGTTCGACGCTGAAGTACAGTCGCGGTTTGCAGGATATTTATTGCAAGAATAACATAATTGCGATCGGCGATACTGTCTCGACAGTGAATTTTTTGGGCGGCGAAGGTATCAGACATGGGATGGATGGCGCCGAAATCGCGGGAAAATACATTGAAAAATATTTGGATGGGGGAATTTCAAGTTTTGGAGATTATGAGGCAGAAATGCACCGCAAGTTTGATAAAAAATGGCATATTTCGGAAAGGTTGGCGGTGAGAAAGTATATTGATGATGTTAATGATGAACTGACAGATAAAATGATTTCTTATTTAAAGTACATGAAAACTGAAGATGTGATGGATATTTTATTTGATTATAAGTTTGAGAAGATTTCGAGAGGATTTGGCGGTTATTTGTGGCGAAAAATCCAGGGTTTAATGAAGCGGCTGAGAAAAAGTTTCTAGCAATTATCTAAACAATCATAAATTAGGTTCGTAGTGAGGACTTCAGTCCTTGATGAATGCGCACTAAAGTCCTCACTACGAACCAATTCCCAGAATTTTTATGCTGTTTGTAGTGAGGACTTCAGTCCTTGATGAATGCGGACAGGGTTTAAAAAGGGTTATCACCATGTCAAGGTATTTTCGGGGGTAATTTGAAGGCGCGGGAGCGACATTAAAGAATCGTCAAAACTGCTAAAGTTAGACCCGTAGGATACACCAAAATTATACCCAGTCGCTCCGATTAAATGCTCTACAATTTTATCGACATCCCCGTAGGGATAAGCAAAACATTTAACAGATTTTCCTAATCCCCGTTCCAAAATTGCGCGGGATTTTGCTCCTTCCCGCACAATTTCTGCGGGCGACAATGCCGTCAGAGCCTGATGAGTAGCAGACATGGAACCGAATTCAATTCCTGCATCCTGCATTTGCAGAATTTCCGGCCATCCCATTAACGGTACTTCGGGAAATTCGGCTTTTTCCCAACTATTTGTCTTTCCTATCGACTCCGCTACTAGAAACACAGTTGCTGTAAAATCAAAGCGTTTTAGCAAAGGAAAAACATAGGTTAAAAAGTCGATATGGCCGCCGTCAAAAGTCAGCAGTACGGCTTGGCCTGGTAAAGGAGTTTTAGTTAGTTTCGCCCTTTCCCAATCTTCCCAAGTCGCAGTGTAATAACCATTTTCTTTGAAATACTGCAATTCTTGTTCCAAACACTGCGGAGTAACTGCATTTAAACTATCGGGAGAAATGCGGCGGTAGGCGATAATTGGCAGTTGGTCTGTAACGCTTTCATTGTCGAAAACTTGCGGTTTCACCGAGTGCGCAATTTCTCTACGAGGCGATTTTTGCCAAATGATTTCCGGTGCGTAAAATACGGGCTTGGGTAACTCGTTTTCTCGGGGAATTTGCATTATCGGTTCCCCCGCCATTGCTGCCGAGTTGGCTAGTTCCCGCAGCGCCTGCGCCGGGAGTGCGGCGCGGCGGCTGACACTGGTTCCTGTGGCACCGGATCGCCTGCCGAACATCACTGCATCTTGCGGGTAAATGCCCCCAGAACCCTCTGCGTTCAACCAGTCGGGCAGATTCGACCTTTGTTGAGCAGCAGAGGCTAAGCGCGATCGCAACGACATCTCACTATCCAACGATTTGCCCAGCAAAGCTTCTCGCACGGCGGCGACGCACAACTCAAAACCGATATTTCGAGTAATTGTCGATCGCACTTTTTGAGCAGAAACAAAATTATTTTCCACCGCAACCGTGACAATATCAATAGCAACACCGCCTACTTTCACCAGCACATCTATTTCAGAAAGTTCTACTTTGATGTTAGGCAATTCCTCGCTAACTTCCACAGCAATCAAGTCTTTCTCAAGGCTAATTGTTTGTGCTTCGTCGAGTGTTTCGGGATTGTAAAAATC
>JANYGO010000285.1 GCA_025362325.1 Cyanobacteriota bacterium
TTAATCCTGACGCTTATTGGATTGCTAATACTTGGCGAAGGTCATTGACAGCGGCAGAATTGCAGCAGTATGATTGCTTATTTAATAAAAATAGCGGTGGGGGTTTGTTAACAACTGCTACTTCTGCTGCTATAAATTTAAGGCCGCAGTCGCCAGATTTGATTCGGATTCCAGCGTTAATGATTGCTGCAATTGATTCTACTAATTCGCCTATTCTGCGTTACGCCGCGGTGGTGTTGTATAATACTGGTATTCCGATTATGTCCATTGCTGCGTTGGTTAAGGCTTGGAAATTAACTAGAAAGTGATCTTGCCAAAATTTTTAATGTATTTACCTTGTTTTTCTGCCTTCGGAATTTGCGATATTTTTTCGATATTTTTTAATGTTTATGTGACTTCTGTGCATTTTGTTATTCTAATTAAATCTTTGATAGTTCTTATGTAGTGAGAAGTTTTTAGGAAACAATTCCACTTAAAGAGTTTGCAAAAATTGAATTCGATAGTTATTTGGCAGTAAATTTCTTTTTCTGTTTTGTGAACACTGTTAATTTCTTCTAAGGTTAGATTTGACTTAATCATGCTGTTAAAAACTGCTAAACTATTAACTGGATTGAGATTGTTGGTCGCCGAGGCTGCTCCTATTATAACAACTAGCGTCGGTTTGCTTAGCGCTCGAAGTGCTTCTTATTTGGTTGGTTTTGCTTTGGGGTCGATTGCGATCGGTTGGTTGCCGATTATTGCTACTTTGATTAGCATTGCTGGAATATTTGGTGGCTCTACTCAAGAGTGTGATAATTATCGAGCTGAACTTGAGAGAGTTAGGTTGGCTAATTTAGCTGCTCAAACTGCTGCAATCCCTTTGATAAAAGCTTGGGAAGCTCAATATAAAGCTTGGTTACTTGGGTTTGATATAATAATAATACTCCAAGTTGCTTAGCTTACGGTGATATTTATGTATCGGGAGGATGTGATGATCATACTAATAATAATCGTGGTTGTTCTTTAGGTTACATCTATTATGGTTGTACTGTTTGGAGACCGCCTTATTCTGTTGTTCCTCCTGTGTATCCTACTATTCAATATATTAGTTATACAACAGGTTGCACTTCACCTAATTGCCCAATTTCTAAAAAAGTTTGGCTTCAAGCTATTTGGGCAAGTCAGTTAGATTTTGCCACTCAGACAAAGAGTTGTTTTTTGATTGGCTATTCCTCTGATAAAGTAGACGGATTGAAAATTGAATATAATCCGTTTAAATTGTCTGAACTTTTTCTTAAATCTCGTTCTGCGAATCCTGATTTAATTGCGGGTAATCGGTTTACACAATTAAACGATTGTACTTGGAAAAATTGAGAAAGTACGGTAGGATGGGATAAAGGTTATTGGGCTGCTGAAGTCACTGATCCAGAGTGTCGTGGTTGGAATCCAGGATGGAGTCGTAAAGTAAAATGATGCAATTGTTTAATAACGGTTTAATAATAGGTTTTATTGTCAATTTATTGTTAATTATAATTTTGGCGATTTACGTTTTAATAGTTGAAACTTATTTAATAAGATTGCCTGAGCCTTTTTTTTAATTGCCATTAAAACTTGGCACAGTGGTTGATTCTCGCCGACTTTTTGGGCGCAATTTTCCATCTGAATACATCAGAAGTTCTTGGTCTCACATACAAAGTCACTTTTCTTTTTTTGTTACCGAGTACCAATTTAGAATTGATTATCGATTGAAATATCCTCGACTTTTGAATTGGTGCAAGCGCAATCAATGCGTTGCTCATCGAATGGGTTATTACGCTTCAATAAAAAATCAATTTAATATTTTTACTATTGACGATTGGTACACCAATAATATTTACCAAGTTGTGCAAGATGTTACTAAGCAGCAAACACATTTAAATATTTTTTTAAAATCTTTACCCAAAGATTCGACAATAATTTTGAGTGAACCGTTTAGCACTTTCGATCGCCCGCAAGTTTTGAAAAACTTTTGAGAATGGTCGTTAGCGCTGCGCTCCAACAATTCACATTTAAAATTCCAGATTGGATTGCAGATTCATTTACAGTGGGTTGATGCTTTTTGGGTTAGAAATTGGTGGATTTTGCCTGAATTGGGTAAGTTCAGCAAAGCTCAGGATTATCCGTGGATGGTTTCGGAGTTTTCCAATTACGATCGCGTTTGGAAGCGTCGGCTCTGGATTAAGAATCCCAACGAACAGTTTTTGTATAAACTTGAGAATTTAGTACCTCGACGATTGCGGCGCGCTGTTACTTTTTATGGTACTTATTTGGTTCACAGGGACGCTGTTAAGTACGGCGCGGTCTCGTTTGTTGAATGGGTAATATTCAGCAAACAGCTTGGTTTGTCGATCGCGTGGATGCTGATTATGATGCAAACTACGAGCTTTTTAATCGCGATGGACTTCCGACTGCACACTGGTGGGTGGTGATGCAAGGATTGCAGGATGGTGCTAAGGTTCGTAATTAGACAAGCAGCTAGACAAATAGCTAGACAAATAGCTAGACAATTATATTGGCGATCGATTGAGAACGTGGGCCGGGGGGGGAGCCGGCTTATGGCCCGCCCCCCCGGCCGCGACAGACAGAGTTTTGGGCGCCGCAGGCAACCGGGGTGAGTAATACCCGGTATAACCCTAAAAAGTAACAACTAATGCTACAATTTTGAATTTAAAATTTTTAAATTTAAAATTTGAGCAACTGGCGGAAAATCTGAGTAGCGCTGCGATCGCCCTGCATAGATTTTTGGTGAGCTGATAATCTTTGGGCGATCGCAGCGATGCCAGATTTTAGCGTAGCGGTCGCCAGTTGCGCCGGGTAGTATGTGGTTTATTGCTCTGAGATTATTTTTAAGATTTCATCCGTTGGTTGCCCGATTTTTAGCGCTCGGCGGATTGCTGGACATTTATTGCTGGGGACGTACTTCGCTCGCTGTTTTTTGCCTTCTCTCCACCTGTAGCTGCTGTAAGGGCCTGTGCAGCCCATTTCGGGGCAGTTGATAGATCGCTGTTTGCCGCCAACGCGGATCTTGTAGTGCGATTCTAAGAAGCCGTTACTGCTATATCCGTCTGAATTCCAGTAGTTTTTTGGCTCTACAACAGACTCGACAGTTACTTCTGAGATTTGCTTTACAACAGACTCGACAGTTATCTCTGAGATTTGCTCTACAACAGACTCGACAGTTACCTCTGGGATTTGCTCTACAACAGACTCGACATTTGTAGGTGTTGGGCAACCTTTAACTTCGTCTGGATACAAAAAATCCCACTCATTGATGTGTGGGTTGTGAAACTTTATGCAGCCGCTGATTGGGTGCACGGCGCTGACTTGGAAAATTTCGCCGCGTTTGACGTGCGCTGCGATCGCCGGTTTGCGTTTGGTTTTTACCCAGTCACCGGCTTTGTACTGCGGCGTTGGGGTTGGTTGCGCGAACAGTTCTAGGGCGTCGGTTCAGTATTAGGAGTTGACAAAACAAACTGGAAATGATATGTGAATTGAGAAGCCTGTTAAATTCTCACAATTAGGAAGAAGAAAGAAACCCTATGCGTCCTCCCTTATGGCATCCTCCAGTTGAACTC
>JANYGO010000111.1 GCA_025362325.1 Cyanobacteriota bacterium
CGAGTCTGACCGTTACGACTAACTTCTTCTGAGCCACAATTGGGGCAAGAATTAATTTCTACTGTCATATCACCAATGACAAACACTTCTCTCTAATAGTAGCTTAAGTTTACTCCATCCTTTCCTTCATGGCACTACCCATAATTGCTGTGGCTTTGGATTTAATGAATCCGAAACATCTCAAAAACTGGTTTACTAATTGCTGCTACTGTACCTCATAACATCTGGAAGTGCTGTAAATACTCGTTTTCCTGCAATTGCTGTTTGATTCATAAGTAGAAGGAAGAAGGAAGAAGGAAGAAGGAAGAAGGCTATAAAGGCTTCGCTAAGGGTGAAAAGAAGGAAGAAAGAAGATGGCTATAAAGGCTGCGCCAGCGGGTAAAAAGAAGACATACACGCGAAGCTTGAGGGCGATCGGTATTTTACGTTTAATTAGGTGGATTAACTCCTATCCGCCGATCGATAAAAATGTACTTTTTTCTACAGTTAAATCGCTGCGATCGACTTTATTCTTGGTGCTGTGTTTTGCTTACAGCAGTTTAAGTGCCAAAGCCGATCGCCTTTTGTAGGCAAGACTACATTATTGTACGGATTTAACTGATATTGCGTACAGTATACAAAAATTAGTTACACGATCAATCGTACAAGAGCGATCGCCCGATCGAATTTCCCAGAATTAGGAGAATGTGACATGACAGTTACGCTAGCGCTTTCAGTTAACGGTTCGCGCCTCAACCGCAGTATTGCCGAACTCGCCGAAATCGGCAAACTGCCGGGAGGAGGCGTCAGTCGGGTAGCTTTTACCAAAGAAGATTTGCTGGCGCGCAAACTTGTTGAGTCTTGGATGCGAGAAGCAGGAATGACAGTTCGGATTGACGCGGCCGGTAATACAATTGGCAGGTACGCCGGATTGCGGGAAGGTGCCGCACTAGCAACCGGTTCTCACATTGATACCGTTCCCACGGCGGGCCATTTTGACGGAGTTTTGGGAGTTTTGGCAGGAATTGAAGTCGTGCGGGTGTTGCACGAAAATGGGGTACGCTTGGAACACGCGATCGAGACGATCGTATTTACCGACGAAGAAAGCACCGTTATCGGTTGCAAAGCGATGGCGGGAAACACAGTCAGCAACCCCGAATATTACCGCCGCAGCGACGGCACTTCCATCGAAACTTGTTTAGCACAAATTGGCGGAGATTGGTCAACAATTGCCGAGGCCAAACGCCACCCCAAAGAAATAGCAGCTTTTGTGGAATTGCACGTCGAACAAGGAGGCGTTTTGGAAAGTACCGGCGATGAAATAGGAGTAGTACAAGGAATTGTCGGACAGTACCGCCTCGGAGTGACAGTAACGGGCCGCCCCAATCATGGCGGATCGACGCCCATGCACGCCAGAAAAGATGCGCTGGTGGCGGCTTCGCAAATGGTATTAGCAGTCAATAAACTGGGAGTGGAAACACCGGGAGAACAAGTAGCAACGGTAGGTTACTTAACTGTGTGGCCGAATGCTACGAATACTGTGCCGGGAAAAGTCGAGTTTAAAATCGACTTGCGCGATTTGTCTCAAACTAATTTGGAACAGTTGTTAACCCAAATGAAGTTGGAGTTTCAAGCAATAGCTTCTGCCACCAAAACCGAACTTGAAATCACTCAAGTGCTGCACGTAGATGCAACATTAGCAGCACCAAAGATTCAGAAGGCAATTGTAGAAGTTTGTCAAGAATTAGGCTTTAGTTACACGCATTTAATCAGCCGGGCCGGACACGACGCCCAAGAAATCGGACGCTTTACCGATATGGGGATGATTTTTGTGGCTTCTCGGGGCGGCATCAGCCATGCAGAAGATGAGTATACTTCGCCCGAACAGTGTACTCAGGGGGCGAATGCGCTGCTGCAAACCTTCTTAAAGCTCGATCGGCTGTATGCTGCTAAGGGCGATCGATAATCTGCATTCAAAGCCATGTATGCTGCGTGACTGTGAATAGATTTGTGCGGTAGCAGAATACATCAGCAGTCACGCAGCACAATCTTATATAATAGCAGAATTTTTTACCTAAATTGATATTATATCTAGGACTTCGAGGAGTTAAAAACCGGTTTTTTACGAAAAGATGCGTTATAGCCAACAGATTAGGTAAAAACCCGGTTTCTTTGGTCTTGATGCGTAAGCGTTGATATCATTAAAGCAACAGTCACTATTTCAATAGTCCGAACAAATATATTGTCAGCTAGCGTATCGTAACCGGGAGACAAATATGAATGTGACAATTAAAGATATTGAATTGCTCAAAAATCTCGATCCCCAGCGAATCAGATACTACTTAGAATCGAGAGGTTGGAAACAAGCACAAAAAATAGACGATTTGGCTATTATTTGGACAAGTGGCAATCCCACCTCAGAAACCCCTCAAATCGTTTTACCTTTGAATAGCGCTCTTCCCGACTTTCCCCTGTCGATGAACTTGATGCTACAGACATTGGAGGCAATCGAAAATCGCTCTCAAATTGAAATTTGAGCAGACTTAGTGACCGGGATTCCAAAGACAACTATAAAAGATAGCGAAACCCTCGAAGCAGTCAACCTAAATCAACTTAGAAATTACCTGAAAATTCGCGGGTGGCATGAAGACAAACCTTTCTTAGAAAATGCCACCCTTTGGCACAAACCAGTTGCCGGAGAGGAATTTGAAATATTGCTGCCAAACCAACAAACTCTCGGAGATTATGCCGCCCGCATCCGCGAGGCTATCCAAATCTTAGAAACTGTATAAAATCGCTCTCTACTTGAAATTTTAGCAGACTTAATTACCGGGCTTCCCAATACAACTATTCAGGGAGTCGTGATGCAAATTCACACGCCCAACGGCGACAAATTAAGTGGCGAGATTACCTTATTAGGCGTGATTGCCGACAAATTGCGTAAAATTCAAACCGAACTTGCAGACAAAGATTATATCCTCGCCATTAAAGCTTATCAAGAACGCTTGCCTTTCGTTTGTACGGGAGATTTAATTAAAGAAAATCAAACATTTACTCTCAAAAATCCCCACAACTTTACCCTAGATGATTTATGGCAAAATTAACAAATGATGTTAAGGAAGTGAAAGGGCTGGCACTCTTGGCACCGCCCCTACAGAACAAATATCCCCATAAATCTTTTTTGCCAACATCCTAGCCAAATTAACAGGTACTGCATTGCCGACCATTTTGTAGCCGTCAGCAATATACTTGTACTTAAAAATAAACTCATCCGGGAAAGTCTGAACTCTCGCACACTCTCGCACAGAAAGCCGACGGTAAGGCTGAGGCGAATTAGGATCAAAAATGCGTTTGTCCTTGCCAACTAAAATCATTTTACTAGCTTGAGGGTGCAGAGGCGCGTGTCTGCCACTAGCCTGAATTGTAAAAGAAGGTTCATACCAACTTCGGACTCGATTCCGCGACATATAAATGCTGGAAAATCCCAAATCTGCACATTCATGATTCGGGACACAATTGTGATAATTATCTAATTTACCATTAACTAGAATTGGGGCGATCGCCTGCAAGTCAAAAATCGCATCTTGCAGCGTCAAAACCTCATTCCCAGGTTTGGGAAACTCAAAACCCAAACCCAGATTCTGCCGATAACCAACAACAATCACCCTTTTTCTATCTTGCGGAACACCAAAATTTTGGGCATTCACCAATTGGAATGAAACTCGATACCCAATTTCCTCAAACTGCGATAATATATAAGTGAAAGCATCCTGATTTCTAGGCGCTAAGATACCGCTAACATTCTCAGCTAAGAAAAACAAAGGCTGCTTGTCTCGGACAATTCTGATATACTCCCAAAAAAGTTGACCCCGACTGTCATCAATTCCCCGTTTCGCGCCCGCCTCACTCCAACTTTGACACGGAGGCCCGCCAATAATCCCAACACAGTCAGGAATTTCAGCAGAATTGATTTTGCGGATATCTCTGCGCTCTAAAATAGTGTCAGGATGGTTAGACTCGTAGGTATCCCAAATAGACTTATCATATTCATTCGCCCAAACCGGATTAAACCCAGCCAGACGAAAACCCAAATCCAACCCGCCACAACCAGCAAACAGAGAAACAATATTCATAATGCCTTTACCTTTAGTGTTAGATTTTGTAAGTAATAATTTTAGCAGGTATGAGGTTTACAGGATTATCTGGACATTTAATCCGCTGAGTATTAATCTTAAATCCTGGAACTGATATAGATTCGATCCTTGTTATACTGTCAAGTGGAAAAGACAAATATTTACTTTCCTTCATTATGGCGATCATCTGAAAATTTGTCAGTATGTCATATCCTGTATTTATATAATCAAAAACTCTCGAAGGATTATTTATGCCCCACATTCCTCTAATTCTTAAGTAAGTTATACCTAGTGGGTCTACTTTATTCACTCTCCCCAACTCTCTTGTCTTGCTAAATTCTACATCGGGAATTTCATTAATCCCAGTGGCTATTTGATCTCTAATCCGTTCATAATATTCTTTACTAGCAGCATAGCAGTCACCATAAATAAGCCATAGCCTTCTCAGAGTTTGTTTTGTTTTGTCGGCACTGGTTTCTCCAATTGCATACACAATATCCTTCTCTGTCCATGTTTCACACTTACGACAAGCTGAGGCAATTTGTGGATTGTTAGAAAACAATTTTGATTTTGGATAGGAACTATTTAATGGAATCTGAAGGCTGGAAGTTTGTATTTTTTTGACTTCTATGGCATCACCATTTCTGATGATTAAATCTGGAGGATTATTCTGATTGCCACTCCAAGAAAATAGTTCATTGTACTTTTCAAACTTATTGATGAGTTCCGGTTCATCTATAGTATTGGCAAAAGCATCCTTGACAAAATACTCAAGGGCATCACCCAGAGCATTAATTCTATTATTGCTTTGACTTTTGTAATAACTGAGTAAGTCAGGTATAGGATTATCAATAATTGTAGCGATCGCTTGCAGTATATTCGTCATTTGTTATAAAAATTAGAGACCCCAATATAACCAGATCCAATCATAACAGATATCCTCAATGAATGCAAACTCCCTCCTCCAATCATACCAACACTTCGGCGTCCACCTCGGACTAGAAAGAATTCACCAACTCCTAGAAAAACTAGACAACCCCCACAAACAAATACCCATTATCCACGTTGCCGGTACAAATGGCAAAGGTTCCGTTTGCGCTTATCTTTCTTCTGTACTCACAGCAGCAGGCTATCGAGTCGGGCGCTACACATCCCCGCACTTAATCGATTGGACAGAAAGAATTTGCATCAACCAAAAACCGATTTCTACAACAGCATTGCAACAGTGTCTAGAACAAGTTGTCAGCGCGGCCCAAGGTAATACAGAAACACCTACTCAATTTGAAATTATTACCGCCACAGCTTGGCTGTATTTCGCAGAACAAAAAGTAGATATTGCAGTCATTGAAACCGGATTGGGCGGCAGATTAGATGCGACTAATGTTTGCGAAACTCCCATCGTCAGCGTCATCACTTCTATCAGTCTTGATCACTGGCAAATACTCGGCCCGACTATCGCTGATATTGCTGGGGAAAAAGCGGGAATTATTAAATCAAAGTGTCCCGCAGTGATTGGAGAATTACCAGAATCTGCTAGAATAGTAGTAGAAAAACGGATTCAAGAATTAGGTTGTCCGGCAGTTTGGGTAAAACCAGCGGTAGATTTAGGAGAAGGATTTGCAGAATACAATCCTAATTCAGAAATTACCGTTAATTCTGATTCATCTACTGTTAAAATAAAGTATCAATTGCTATTGTTGGGACAAGTTCAATTAATGAATTCGGCGATCGCACTTGCAACTCTCCACACCCTCCAAAACCTAGGATGGCAAATCTCCGCAACCGCCATCACCAACGGTATCGCCCAAACCAAATGGCCGGGAAGACTTCAGCAGACAACCTGGAAAAACCGCAACATCCTGATTGACGGCGCGCACAACCCCGCCGCTGCGATCGCCCTGCGCGAATATGTAGATCATCTTACCAGTTCCCCGTCCCCGATTAACTGGGTAATCGGCATTCTGGCGACTAAAGACTGCGGCGATATTTTACAAGCATTACTCAAAAAGGGCGATCGGCTTTATCTAGTACCCGTACCAGATCAAAATTCTGCATCCCCCGCAGAATTAGCCACCACCGCTGAAATTATCTGCCCTGAATTAAGCCTCACTCAAGCCTTCCCCGACTTAACAACAGCTTTAGACGCTGCTGTTACCGACGAAAACCTCACAATCCTCTGCGGTTCCCTTTATCTCATCGGCTATTTTTTGCAACAACAACAATCGCCAGCTTAAACGCATCAGGATTGTGTTTCTTCCTCTGTAAAAATCGGAGGCCACAATTCAGAAACGGGTAATTCCCAACCGGGAAAAAGTTCTACGACTGTTAAAATATCGCCATTTGCTAAAATAGTTGGTTCACCAGTCGATCGATAAATTGCCACTGTTTCCTCATCAGGATCGATCAGAATCCCGACAATCGCACCCAGCTCGATAAACTTCAAAACCTTAGTTTCTATAGCCTTAATGCGATCGCTCTGAGATTTGATCTCAACCACCAAATCAGGGACAAGTTCACCAAAATAACGCGGACTTTGGCGCAATCGGGCGGCGCGCACAAAAGAAACATCCGGTGCTTTGACATTCGTATCCGGCATAATGAAACCGCCTGCGGAGTCAAACACTCTCCCCAAGCGACGGGGATAAACCCAGTTACCCAGCAAGCGAATCAAAATACTGCTGATTTCACTGGATACGATGTCTGATGGCCCCACAATTAAAAGTCTCCCGTCTTCTAGTTCAATTTTGTAATCTAAACCCGCTTCGGAAAAAAGGCTTTGAACTTGGTTTAAATCTTTGATTGTCATCGCTGGCATAAGAATTTTCTCCTATTCCGATCGGAGCTTTGATTTTAACACGAGTCAAATTTATGAATATTTGAGGGATTTAGGCTATTTTTCTATAAATCATTAATCAAGCTGCATTCAGAAAGGCGATCGCACGGGATAAATAAACCCGGTTGCTGGGATGAGCGATCGTTCTGATCGACAAACATTTACCTGTAAAATAGTCGAGATTGACTTATCCAGAGTTCTCCTCCGACTCCGCCTTGTGAAGAGGCGGTAATTTCATCATTCGATAATAACTTAAAAGCTGATATCTGCTTATATATGGCGGCACAGATTCCCATTATTTAATAATACGTCAAGTGGCAGAAAAAAGCAAGGGGCGAGCGCAAATAAAATTAATGCCTAATGCCCAATGCCAAATGCCAAATTATTGTTACAATACAAGTGAATTTAGAAAAATTTAGAGAGAGAAGTTTATGAGCAGCCTTATATCGGTGCAAACGCTAATTGAATATATAGAAGCTTTGCCAGCCCAAGAGCAAACTTTACTATTTGACGAGCTTTTCAGGCGAAACATAATCAAGCAGCGTCAGGAAAACATCTATTCTACTGTCCAGATAACTTCTGCCTGGGCGAGCCGGCCAGTAATAGAAAAATTCGACCCGCCAAACATCTATTCTACTGTCAAGGTACCTCCTTCCTGGGCGAGCTGGCCAGGAAGAGAAAAGTTCGACCCGGCAAACATCAAGCCTAGAGTAAACATGGCCCAAGATGTTTACGCGCTTGCCAAAGCAGACCCGCTTATCATGGCAGAAAGAGAAAAGCCGCGCCAGGAAAACACCAAGGAGACAGTCAAGACAAAAACACTCTTAACAGGTAACGCTACCTGCGACATTCGTGCAGCCGATCGCACTAACTTTGGGGGCGACTTCGACAGCTCAACTGCTCACATAATCATTAAAAACGAATCAGACAGAACAGTCAGTGCAGCGTTGCTGGGATGGCCCGAATGTAAAGCTTTTGGCGAGACGCGATCGCAAGCACTGCAAAACCTTCACGATTTAGTAAATGCCCAGCTAGCCGAAGCAGAAATCGTCTCTGTCAAACTCACGAATAGTCGATCGAACAATCCTTGGGTGAGGTTAGCTGGTAAGTATGAAAACGATCCGTATTACGATGAGGTATTGGCACACATAGAAGAATCTCGCCGCGAACTCGATGCAGAAACCGAAGCTTATTACAGTCAAATTGACGATGCGGTTGAGACAGAATGAGCCTATACATACTTGATACGGATTGTTTCTCCCTTTGGCAACAGAATCATCCAATGATGGTGCAGCGGGTCGAGGTTAACGCAGAAAACCTTGGTGTAACTATCGTAACCGTAGAGGAAGTAATTCGCGGCTGGTTCAATGTTATCAACCAGGCTTCGGCACCTTCGCAAGCGGACAAATTAGTATGGGGTTACACCAGGTTATGGGATACATTAGATGATTTCAAAAATCTCAACATTCTGAAATTTGACCAGAATGCTTCCACTATTTACACTGCGTTCCATCGTCAAATAAGACGCATCGGCACCCGAGATTTGCGGATTGCTGCTATTGTACTTGCTAATAATGCTATCCTCGTTACGCGCAACCACCAACATTTTTCGCAAGTGCCTGGTTTAGTGCAGGTAGACTGGACAATTCAACCTTAAAAGCAAGAGGCGAGATAAAAAAATACCGCCCCAGCTTCAATTAAAAACTACCTTTGATCCCAAGCCTTAGCCGCATCAGCCACAGCTTGATCTACCGACTTCTCATCCAACATTGCCGCCTGCAAATTGTCATAAATCGCCTTTTGCAGCTTCTTAACATCCTTGAGAGGCGGAATCAATAGCTCAGCGGAAGTCAACCCAGAAGCACTAACAACGCGAGCTCGATCGGCAGCAGGAGCATCAGCAGAAACAGTCTTAAAATAATCGTTTTGCAAAGCCTCAACCGTAGAAGGCAAAACATTAGCAGCCTTAGCAAAAGCCAACTGATTTTGAGAATTAGTCACGTACAGAGCAAACTTCACAGCATCATCAGGGCGCTTGCTATCGCGAGGTACAACTAAATTCATTACAGCCACAGTCTTCTTGCCGCTTTCCCCAGTAACTTGAGGCGCAGCAACTGAAACAGCACCAACACTCGGAGCATTCTCAGAAATTGCCTTCAAAAACTGAGGCCCCGAACCCAATAAAGCAGTTTCCCCAGCTTGATAAAGCTCGATCGCCCTGCGGTGTCCCTGCACCAAAACATCCTGCGGCAAAAGTCCGCCCTTATACAAATCCACCCAATACTGAAAAACAGCCTTACCCTTATCGGTATTAAAAGCAGCCTTACCTTGAGCATCCACCAAAGGCACACCCATCTGCACAAAAGATTGCAAAACTTCCCCCGAATCCTCCGGTACAAAAGTGGCAAAAAAAGCAAACTTACCAGTCTTCTCTTTCACCTGTTTCGCCACAGTCGCCAACTCGGCATAGGTAGCAGGAGGCTTCGTGATTCCAGCTTTTTTAAACAACTCTGTATTGTAAATAGTTACCGGAGTTGTAAGATACCAAGGAATACCAAAAGTCTTGCCATCGAGTACACTAGCTTTCCAGATATTTGGGAGATAGAGCGATCGCACTTGCTCAGAAATTCGAGAGTCCAAATCCAGCCAAGCATTGCGCCCCGCCAACAGCGAAGCAAAATCCGGATTCAGGTTCACCACATCCGGCGCAGTTTTCGCCGAAACAGCCCCCAAAATCTTGCTTTCCATCGCCGACCAAGGCACGTCCACCCAACGCACCTTCACCCCCGGATTTTCGGCTTCAAAACCAGCGATCGTCTTGTTGAAATAATCAGTAAACTGAGGTTGAAGCTGCATCGTCCAGAACTCAATTTCGGCAGAATTCTTGGTCTGGGAATTCACAGCCGGCTTGCTGCAACTCACCACCGCAGCCAGCAGCAGCCCCACCAGCCCAAAAACAGCGAACAGTTGCCAAGATTTACGTTTCATAGAATTTAATTTGAGAATCATGGTTCGCCAAGGAGAAAAAAAGCATCGCCCTCTACAATCCGCGCCAGAGACTCAAGCGCGAGAGTTTTGTGTCCGGGCCTCCGAGGGAGAGAGTCGGTTTTGCTGCAAAATCGGCAGGTTTTCGGTCGATCGAGCTTCAATTGGTTGACATTCTCCGCAGAATAGCTATTGTCAGGTAAATTGGATAGCATAAAATCGGAACTAGCGATCGCCCCACAAAGACTGTGCAGCGCAGAAGCAGGCGGGATACCGAGATTACAGCAAGATCGAGGGCAGCGGGAAACCAATCCTCCAACACCCAACGGCTGAATCAGGCTGGCCAACCACAACATAAAAAAATAGCAATTACCGGCGACCCAATCCTATGGTTAACTTTTTCAAAGGTCTACTTTCCCAACGCCAGCCTGGAATCGGCATCGAAATAGCCCCAGACCGCATCAACGTCATTCAGCTCGAAAAGAAAGCTCAAGCTTTAAAATTAGGCCTCCTAGCTTCAATAGAAGTACCAGAAGACATAGTACAAGAAGGGCAAATAGTCGATCCCCCAGGAATGGCAGAACTAATACGTACAGTCCTCGACGAAAACAAAATCAAAGCCAAGCGAGTAGCCACAGCCATTCCTGGCCGCGAAGCCGTGATCCGCCTGATTCCAGTTCCCGCAGAACTCAACGAAGAAGAACTGCGGGATTACATGAACGCCGAAGCAGGGCTATACTTGCCGTTTCCCAGAGAAGACGCCGACGTAGACTATCAAAAAATCGGCCTATTTGTAGATGGCGACGGCGTAGAAAAAGTGCAAGTTGTATTAGTAGCTACCCGCAGAGAAGTTACCGACACATACATCGAAACCTTTAAAGAAGCCGGACTGATTATCGACGTGCTGGAAGTAACCAGCTTTGCCCTAATTCGTACCCTCAAAGACCAACTGCAACAATTTTCGTCCCAAGAAGCCGCAGTCCTCACCGACATAGAATTTGACAGTACCGAGTTAGCTATAGTAGTGGATGGCATACCTCAGTTCAACCGTACCATCCCGATCGGCACCTACCAAATCCAGACCGCTCTCAACCAAGCCATGAACCTGCCGCCCACCAGAGACACCAGCGAACTGCAAGGCATGACCCTGCCAGTCACAGATACAATGGGCGCATCGGGAGATACCAATCCCGGCACCAATGCGATGATTAAAGTATTGGGAGAACTAGCAGACGAATTGCGCCGCTCAGTAGACTTTTACCTCAACCAGAGCGAAGAACTCGAAGTAGCGCAACTGCTGCTAGCAGGCCCAGGAGCTGCGATCGGCAAACTCGACGAATTTTTCATGCAAAGATTAAGCTTGCCCGCATCTCAAGTCGATCCCATCGAAACCCTAGGACTCGAAATCAGCCAAGAAATTACCCCAGAACAGCGAGCAGGTTTAGGAGTCGCCTTAGGTTTAGGACTGAGGGAGGTGCAGTGATCTAACAGTTTTAGATACTATAAAAACCGATTTGAAAATTTTAGGAAAAAGCTTCTTCCGAAAGAAGAAAGCCCCTGATGCAGAAGGTAGAATATTGGAGGTAAAAGGTAAAAGGTAAAAGGTAGAATATCGGAAGTTGAAGCATCCACTTCCTTCGGTAGAAGGCAGAAAGTTGTTTCTTTCTTTCCTAAATAAATCTTTCACTTATACCGACAATCTGGCGCTCTGTGAAAAATCTAAAATTTCAAATTAAAATCTATAGCAACAGCCAAGACGGTTGGGACGTTCTTAATTGCTGAAACCATGCGGTCGATTGCACCTTCCATCGGATTTATTCCTTCTTCCTTCTTCCTTCTGCCTTCTTCCTTATGCCATAAAATCGAGTGAAGCCATGTACAGCCTAGATATTAATTTTCTCAACGACCGTCCGGACTACAAACCCGCCTCCGCCAAAACCTCACCTAAAAGAAGTTCCGGCGGAGCCCAAGACCAACGGCCCCTAATTGGGGCGGCGCTGTTTGCCTTCGGCATCAACGCCGCAGTCATGGGCGCCTGGTGGCAGGCGACAAACGAAAATAAGAGCTTGGACGAACAACAAGCAACCATCAACCAAGAACTGGCAAAGCTAAACACTCAAGCCAACGCCATCAAAGCCATCAACACCGAAACCGACAAAGTTACCGCCGAATACAAAGCATTAGCCGGAGTATTCGACCAAATTAAACCTTGGTCGGCGATGCTGCAAGACCTCAGTGCCCGTACTCCCGCCGGAGTACAAATTTCCAAAATCGAGCAAATCGACCCCAGTCCCTCCCCCATAGCAGCCGCACCTCCTCCGCCTGCTGCAACTCCCGCCGCCTCCCCCGGGGCGAGTCCATCTCCGGGGGCGAGCCCTACCCCAGTCGCAGCTCCACCGCCAGTCGTCGCGCCGCTAGCAGCAGCAAAAGTACAAATTTCCGGCATCGCCAGTACCTTTGCTCAAGTTAACGACTTTATGCTGCTAGTCCAGCGCTCTCCTTTCTTCCTCAACACCGATACCAAACTGGTAACGGCCACCTTAAAAAACAACCCCACACAATTACAAGTGCGCAACCCAAGCGCAGCAGCAGCAGAACTTCCCAAACTGCGGCCCGTAGTGGAATATAAAATTGAAACCACGCTCAGCCCGACAGGAGCTTCCGAGTTGCTTCCCGAGCTGCGCAGCAAGCAAGCAGACGGGCTAGCAATACGCATAGAAACACTTCAAGAAAAAGGAGTGCTAGAACCAGCAAAACCAGAGGTGAAAAAACCATGACAGCAGAATTTATTTCCAGCGGACAAGAAGAAGAGACAGGGGCTCAGGAAATATTCGGCATTAAGCTGACACCCCAAGTCCAAGCAATAGCCATCGCGGTTCTGGGCCTCGTGGTTGCCGGCGGCCTCGGCTACCAGTTTGTACTGCCAGAATTCCAAAAAGGCGGCGAAATCAAGCAAAAAATTACCGAAAGCAAGCAAACGCAACTGCAATTGCAAGCTCAAATTCAAAAAAAGGCAGAAGCAGAAGCAAAACAAGAAGAAGCAAAACAGCGCCGGGCCAACGTGACGGCAATGTTTGCCAGCGATGCGGGCGCTACCACGCTGCTGCTTGACATGACCCAACTGGTGAACAGAATCAACGCCGGCGTGCAAGGAGACGAGCAGAAGGCTAAAATTACCAAATTTGAGCCGGATATCCCGCCAGCAGCAGCACCCGTGCCGGGAGCTCCAGACCCAGATATTCTCAGCGATACGTCCTTCGGGCCGTCCCTGGCTGGCAAGCTCAGACGCAAAAAATATAAGGTAGAGTTTGAAGGCAATTTCGCTCAAACCCGCAATTTTATGCGTAACTTGGAGTTGATGCAGTCCCTGTTGGTAGTGAGGAATTTGAAATCTGAATTGCTAGCATCAACTCAGGCAATACAAATTGATTTTTTGAAAGGGAAAATAGTCCCTGTGGAGCAGCCGCAAACTAAAATTAAAACGGCTTTTGATTTGCACGCGCTGCTGCCGTTAAAGGAAGTAGAAAAACCGCCAACTCCGGCGCCGAGTGCTGCTGGGGCAACTCCGGCTCCGAGTCCTGCTAAGTAAGTAGCGGTATTTTTGCGGATATTAGCTATTGTTCTCAAGTCGCTGTTCAGCAGAAGGTAAAAGGCATAAAGTTGAAGATTGAAGATTTAAGGTAGAAGTCCAACAAACATGAATGCCAGAAAAAAAGTTGTTTATATGGCTATCTAAAATGAGAAGTTCTGCCGAACTTTTTCTAACTTCTTCATTCAAAAAAAGTGCGATCGCTTGAATATTTCAGTCAGTTGAAAAACGCTGACCACAGACTGCGAACAATAAATAACAAAGTGTAGTTGAGGAGAGAACGTGAAACAGCATCTACGGTTAAGTGGAGGACTCTTGTGCAGCGTTGCCGGAGTTCTGATCGTGCAAGCGCCCGTATCGGCCGCGCCGACTCAAGTCACAGGAGTGCAAGTAAGTCAAGGCAATAATGGCGTAAATATTGTCCTGGCTACCGAAAAGGGCGATCGCCCGCAAGTTTTCGCCATCAACAACGGCAATACCTACCAAGCCACAATTATCAACACCAAGCTCCGCTTGCCCCAAGGCAACAGCTTCCGGCAAGATAACCCAGCTCCGGGAATTTCTTCAGTAGAAATCAGCCAGGTAGACGCTAACAGCATCCGCGTTGTGGTAGCAGGCACCAACGGAGTTCCCAACGGACAAGTTGTGCCCGGACAAGGCCAAAGCATCGTCCTCAGCGTTGCCGGACAGGGCGGCACAGTGCAGTCTGCCCAAGCCCAAAGTGCACCCCCGCCACCTCCGGGACTGCCGCTGAGCCAAACAGCTCCCCGGCCGGCCCCCCAAATCCGCACCTCGCAAACCCCGGGCGTGTTGCTGCCAAATCCCGAAGTTACAGTCACTAGGAACGATCGCCCGCCCCTCCCCAGCGAAATACAATCTCAGAACAATCAAGCTGCGCCTTTCCAGCCGCGAGCCGTAGCGCCGCCCTTGGGAGATATCTCGGTATCTAACATCGCTCCTGCTGGGGCAAGTATCGAACTGAGTTCGGGAGAACGCATCCCCCGCTTGGTACTGCGCGATGCCCCAGTCCGCGACGTGTTAGCTCTGCTGGCCCGTGCTGCGGGATTGAACATTGCTTTTACAGGCGGCGGAGCCCCCGGTCAACCCGGTCAAGCCGCTCCGGTGGTCGCACCAGGAGCAGCAGGCGCCGATGAAGGGCCGAAGATTTCCTTGGACATCGAAAATGAGTCGGTGCAAGATGTTTTTAATTACGTGCTGCGGATCAGCGGATTGCAAGCCAACCGCGTCGGGCGCACGATTTTTGTGGGCACTAATTTGCCTCTAGACTCGCGCAATATCATCGTTCGCACTTTGCGGCTCAATCAAGTCAGGTCTACCGATGCAGCTAACTTTTTGAGCGCTCAAGGTGCGGAAACTCAACTCCCGATTACTCGGGTGACTATCCAAACTGTGGGCCAGGGAAATACGGCGCGGGATGTGGAAATTCGGGAACCGGACATTAAGGCGATCGGTGCCAAGGACGGCAACGGGCCGCTGTTGCTGAGGGGACTGTCGGTGCTGGCCGATTCTCGCCTCAATTCCATCACTTTGGTGGGCGATCCGCGCAAAGTTGATATTGCGGTAGCTTTCTTGAGTCAGCTAGATTTGCGCCGCCGTCAAGTGGCTGTTAACGTCAAGGTGATCGATGTCAACTTGATTGGAAACAACAGAACTAGCAGCAGTTTCTCTTTTGGAATTAATAACAATTTCTTTGTCAATGACAACGGAGTAGCAAGTCTCAATTTTGGTGGCATCAATCCTCCTGCCAGAGCGTTTGGCAGCGACCCCGGCGTAGTTGCTCGACCGATTATCGCCAACCCCGTACCAACCACCACGGCGCCTTTCTACGATATCAACGGCAAGCAAATCAATATCCCGCTAACCGGACAGGGCGGCGGGTTGTTCCTCCAGCCAGTAGCGCCGATTACTAATAACCCCACAGCAGTTGGGATTACCCAGTACACGCCGTTTAACCCTACCACCGTCAATTCTATAGGAGCTGCGGATTTCGGCTTGTTCCCGCTGTTCCAATATCCAAGGAGGTTCCTGTCAGCGCTGCAAGCAACTATTCAAGCCAACAATGCCAAAATTCTCACCGATCCGACTCTGGTGGTTCAAGAAGGAGAAACGGCGAATGTGAATATTACTGATGAGGTACTCAGTAACGTCACGTCGCAAACCCAGACTACCGGAAATACCAGTACCACAACTGTTACCGCCGTCAAAGACAAGGCGGGTTTGCAGTTGGGGGTGGTCGTTGACCGTGTTGACGATAATGGCTTTGTGTCTCTGCGGGTGAACCCGATTATCAGGACACCGGGCAACCCGATACAACTGTCCACGGGCCAGAACACCAATCAGATCGCGCTCCTCAGCGAGCGCTCTTTGCAATCAGGGCTAATTCGCCTGCGGGACGGTCAGACTTTGATTGTTTCGGGGATTATCAGCGACCAAGAACGGGTGATCGCGAACAAAATTCCAATTTTAGGAGATTTGCCGATAATCGGTTCGCTGTTCCGAAGCTCGACCAAGACCAATCAGCGGGCGGAGGTGATTGTATTGCTGACTCCGCAGATTTTGGATGATAGTGATCGATCGAACTTTGGCTACCAAAACAACATCAGTCCCGATGCCCGCCAATTGTTGCAGCGCGGTCAGCCCGTCCAGCCCAGACAGTAGGCCTCGGACGAAGGAAGAAGGAAGAAGGAAGAGGGAAGAAGGAAGAAGGAAGAGGGCATTAGTGTCAACAACCAGGTCAAACGTAGTGCCAGAATCCTGTCTGACGATTAGGGCTAGATCCCCCCTAGCCCCCCTTAAGAAGGGGGGGACAAGAGCGTCGTCAAAGTCCCCCGACTATCCGGGGGGGACAGGAGCGTGGTCAAAGTCCCCCCACTATCCGGGGGGGGGACAGGAGCGTGGTCAAAGTCCCCCGACTATCCGAGGGGGACAGGATTCTTCTCAAAGTCCCCCGACTATCCGGGGGATGCGAGGGGGATCTGGTCTCGGCTATAAACAAGAGATACAAAGGTTTTTAGACGATTATTGGCACCAATGGGAAAAAGGAAGAGGTTCGAGGGAAAGAAATTTTTCTTTTCTCCTTGACAATTCAGACTTTGTTCCTTTTATTTCACCTTGTTTCTCTCAGCAGGAATCAGGAATTAGGAAAAAAAGTTTTGTTAAACCCTTGACAAATGACATTTTATTCCGGCCATTTTCGCTCAGTTTGCCATTTCAAATCCACTCCCGGCGAGAAATTTTGTCTCCGGGAGTGGTATTTTTTTACCTAAATTTGGGTATTAATTATAAAAAGTTGGCAAGTTCCATATAAATTAAAGGTTCCACCGATCCATAAGGGTCGGCAAGACTTTAGAATAATGCAGTGAAAATTAGATGCTGTCGGGTTTTCAGCAGTTAGAAACAAAAATTCCTTTTCTGACCAATTACCCTAGGGTAATTGGTATTCAGCAGGAGTTCTTAATTGGGGAAGCGGGCTGGAGCAATAGGGAACTACCCAAACCTCCGAACCCAAACTCCAATGCAGTTGATAACTCACAGCTAATAGTTGAACTCTGTTTGACGTATTTTGCAAATCCCAGAAGGAGTGCGCAATGAACAAAGGTGAATTGGTTGATGCAGTCGCGGAAAAGGCTAGCGTGACGAAAAAACAGGCAGATGCTGTTTTGAGTGCAGCCTTGGAAGCAATCATGGAAGCTGTCTCCGAGGGCGACAAGGTGACGCTGGTCGGTTTTGGCTCGTTTGAGTCGCGGGAACGCAAAGCCCGTGAGGGTCGCAATCCCAAAACTGGCGACAAGATGGAAATCCCGGCAACCAGAGTTCCTGCATTTTCCGCAGGTAAGTTGTTTAAGGACAGAGTTGCACCGCCGAAAACCCCCCCTCAATAAATTGGTGAACTGAGTCTTGATTAGACCTGTACACGGTGGGAATTTAGCTTGGGCCGCCGCATTGGCTGGCTGTCCTGCTTCTGCTATTCTCGATTTTTCTGCCAGTATCAGTCCTTTGGGCCCTCCTGAGTCGGCCCTGGCTGCGATTCAAGCTCATTTGAGCAGTCTCACGGCTTACCCAGACCCGGATTATGGAGAGCTCAGGACTGCTTTGGGTGAGGCGTTTAATGTTGACCCGGATTGGATTTTGCCGGGAAATGGTTCGGCGGAATTGTTGACTTGGGCGGCTCTTGATTTGTCGAAGCTGGAGGCGACTTATTTGGTGACTCCGGCTTTTGGCGATTACTGGCGGGCTCTGAAGGCTTTTGGCGCGCAGGTGCTGGATTGTCCTTTGGATCTGAAATCGTTGGCAGGGGAGACTGGAAGCGGGTTAGTAACGGATGATTTGTCGGTTTCTGAGTGTTCCCTTGTCTCCCCTTCTCTGGCTATCCCGGTTCTTCTTGCTCTGGATGCCGATCGAGGTTTGCTGCTGAACAACCCGCACAATCCTACAGGTTTGCTGTTCACTAGGGAGGCGATTCGGCCTTATTTGGAGCAGTTAGGTCTGGTGGTGGTGGATGAAGCCTTTATGGACTTTCTACCGCCTTCGGAGCAGGAAAGTTCGATCGCCCAGGTTGAGGAGTTTCCGAATTTGGTGATTTTACGATCGCTCACCAAATTCTATTCTCTGCCGGGACTGCGGATGGGATGTGCGATCGCCCATCCCGACATCCTGCGCCGCTGGCAGTTGCTGCGCGATCCTTGGCCTGTGAATGCCTTGGCTGCGGCTGCGGCGGCTGCCGTGGTGCGAGATACTGCTTTTGAGTGGCAAACTTGGGATTGGCTGCCTGTGGCTCGCCGAGAGCTATTTGAGGGTTTGGCTGATTTACCAGGTTTGCGGCCAATGGCTGGGGCGGCTAATTTCTTGTTGGTTGAGTCGTCGGTGTCGGTGGCTGCAATTCAAAAAAGTCTGTTGCAACGACACCGGATTTTGATTCGCGATTGTTTGAGTTTTCCTGAGTTGGGCGATCGATTTTTTCGAGTAGCCGTGCGCGAGAGGGCGGACAATCTGCGATTGATTGCTGGACTTGCCGAAGTTATTAGTCTTTAACTCGGAAATTACGGATCATAAAAAGTGTTTGTAGTGAGGACTTTAGTCCTCGGATTTTTATGAGGACTAAAGTCCTCACTACGAACCAATTTTATTAGACTTATTGCATAAATCGCTGTGCCAGACCAGTCCTAAAAAACGCTTTTTATACTCATCGGGATGCTTCCACTAATGACTGATGACTAATGACTACTGACTAATGACTACTGACTACTGACTACTGACTTCTTCGTTTATGCTTGACTATGATTTAGTGATTATTGGTGGAACTCCGGCCGGACGCTATGCTGCTTTGACTGCAACTAATTTCCCGGCCCGGATTGCTTTGGTGGAACCGCTAAGTAATTCCCAAGATTTGCCGACTGGGGGGAAAGAGTCGATCCACCTTGGTTTAAGATACAGCCAAACTTTGAGCGAGGCCGCTCGTTTTGCCCAGCAGATTAGCCGCCAACAGTTCGGGGCTCGCCCGGATGTGGCTAATTCAGAAATGCCGATCGAATTGCGGTTTGATGGGGTTCACAAGTGGGCTGAAGGTGTTGTTGCTAATTTAGAAGAAATTGATGATCTCGGCGTTTTGGCTGCTCGCGGGGTCGATATTATTTTTGGTAGCTGCGAGTTTGTTACCAAACCGCATTTGGCTTTGATTGTGGGCGATAGGAAATTGCGATCGCGCTGTTATTTGCTAGCTTGTCCAACAATGCCTGCAATTCCCAATATTGAAGGACTTTCGTCTGTCGGCTTTTTTACTTCGGAAACTGTCGGGGAATTAGCAAAACTTCCAAAGTTACCTAAAAGTTTGGCTGTAATCGGCGCCGATCCCAGCGGTGTCGAAGTCGCTCAAACTTTTGCTCGATTAGGGGTGGCTGTGACGCTTGTGGTGAAGGGTTCCCACATTTTGACGAAAGAAGACCGAGAGGCTGCTGGCTTGGTTCAAGCTGCAATGGAAGCCGAAGGAGTGCGGATTTTGACGGCTACTGAGGTGAGTCAAGCTCGGGTGATTGAGGGTAAAAAGTGGATTCAAGCTGGGCCAAGGGCGATCGAGACTGAGGAGATTTTTATCGCCGCGGGCCGCGGGCATAATTTTGCATCGTTAAATCTGGAAGCGGCTGGGGTTAAATTTAGCGATCGCGGGTTGATTTTAAATGAAAAGCTGCAAACAACCAATTCGCGGATTTACGCTTGTGGTGATGTTGCTGGGGGTTATTCGTTCCCTCACATTGCTAATTCCGAAGCTGCGATTGCTGTGAAGAATGCTTTGTTTTTGCCGATGTATCAAATAGATTATCGCGGGATTCCTTGGGCGATTTTTTCGGACCCGCAGTTGGCGAGGGTTGGCTTGACTGAAGCGCAAGCAAGGCGACGTTTTGGAGATGATTTGATTGTTTGTCGGGAATATTTCAAGAATGTTGAAAGATCTCAAATGTCCGGGGAGACAACTGGTTTTTGTAAGATTGTCGGGCGGCGCAATGGGGAGATTTTGGGAGCGAGTATTGTGGGGCCACAAGCTGCTGAGTTGATTCATGCGATCGCCCTGGCTGTGCGTCACGGAATGAAGGTTGAGGCGATCGCGGAACTTCCTTATATTTGGTCTAGTTTTTCGGCAATTAACGGTCAAACTGCTGCCGTTTGGGAGTCAGAGCGCCTCCGCAGCAATACTTTTTTGCAAAATTTGTGGGAGAATTTGTTTCACTGGCGCAGGTATTGGAAGTGAACAAATCTCATGGCTAATTGGTAATTGGTAATTGGTAATTGGTAAATTGAGATCCTTAAATAGTATAAGGTGCGTCGCCGCTCGAAAAGTTGATTGAATGGGAGAGATTTTTAATGGCGACACACCCTACGAATACTAACGAACCGCGAAGACGCAAAGGACGCGAGGGTTGAGAAGACAAGGGAAAGAGTTCAATTTGTGCCAGACTCGCTCTTCTGTCACCTAATCAAGGCAGCGCCACAAACTTGTAATCATTTCCTTGACGCTGAACTTGTACTAAAATCGGTTTACCCGATCGATCGCCCGTTGGCAAAAACCTCACATCCTCACTCGCACCCATAGCCGAAAAATTCTGATTCTTGAGTGCTTGTTTCAATCCTTCCCGTGTATTGCTTTTCTGCAAACCGGCGATGATAGCTTGAGTCGCGTCAAAACTCGTTGCGGTGCGCCAATTCACCACGCCTCCCCACCGCTGAATCGCATTCTTAGAAAATGGGTTATTAGGATTGGTGTCAGGATGCCACGGAACGGGCAAAACCAGCCCGTCAACGTCTTTCTGCCCGTTTTTTACCGTGTCAAATGTGTACATCGTAGTGCTGCCGTAGAGTGGTAATTGGCCATTATTGGCGCGGGCTAGGTCGATCGCGCGATCGATGCGATCGATATGAGGCGCTATCATTAACGCTTGTGCACCTTTCTTCACAGCATCAGCAACGCTATCGCCCGAATTAAAAGTCGGCGTTGAAAAGTCACAAACCGTAGGCACTACCTTGCCACCCAAAGCAGAAAGCGACGCTACAAATTCATCCTTAAACGATATGTTATCGGGAGCTTGAGAGTCATAGCAGATAGCAACAGTAGTTTTGCCAGCTTTCTTAACCATATATTCTGCTAAAGGAGCCGCCATCGATTGAATCGCGGGGACTGTCCGAAAAATGTAGCTGCCAAAACCTGATAAATTGTTAGCAAAGCTAGTTGGTGTCACCATCACCAATTTTTTTTCTTGATAGATGGGAGCAGCAGCTAAAGAGGCATTGCTCGCATTGTGTCCGACGACTGCTAAAATTTTGGGGTCATTTACGAATCCGGTTGCAAGTTCTTTTGCAAAACTTTCACTATTATCATCATTGGCAATTAAAACTTGCAAAGGTGCACCATTAATGCCTCCTCTAGAATTAGCTTCGTCTTGAGCTTGGGCTACTCCTCGGAGAATTTCTTGCGCTACATTCGGGTTAGTTCCAATGGGAACGCTGACGGCAATTTTTAGAGGATTATTATCGTTTGCTTTGGCATTGTTCAAATAAATTACTGTCTCTGGATCGTTGCGATTTTGTTGCAGCGATGCCTGAAAGTTTTTGACTGCTTCTTTGTAATCTCCCTTAGCAAAAGCTTGAACACCTGCTTGTTTTCCTGCTGTTGTTTGCGATTGCACCAATATTTTGTTTCCCAAACTGAGGCGAGTATCGATAGAACCAGATGTAGTAGGTGTATCTGGATTTCCGCCCTTGAATAAGCTGGGAATAAACTTGAATGCGCCCAAGGCAATTAAAGCAAATGTAACAATAAAAACAATTGGTGGCGGCCCTTTTCTTTTTGTAGGATCTTGCATGATTAGTTCTCCTGAGTTTAATATTGTTTTGAGGCTTTGATTTCGGGTAGGCATTCCCTGGCTGAGTGGAATAAATCCGCTATTTGCCGAATGCTCCTGGTTTCAACTTATAAAAACATCTAGTACATTTGATTGATATCGACTTTTGTAGTAGTTGCTCGGTGCTTCCCGAAGCTGATAAATTGATTGTCCTTCAAAGCTTTTTTAAAGTCAATTCATAAATTCATTATCTGAAATCATAAAAGTCATATTGTTTAGTTCATAAAAATCATATTTGTGCAGATTAGTTTCAATAATTCATATCATGCCTGTTTGATTAGGCTTGTTTGAGCGCATATGATATAATTTTTAGGCAATTAAATTGTAAATAAAATTTATATAATTTTTTTATATTAAGTACCATTCAAATAAAAGTTCATGACAAATAAACTAAAAACCTTAAAAAATAAAAAAAAGCTATTAGTCAGATTAGGAAAACCAAGTCCGAAAATATCGAGTATCGCAGGAAGTTTATTGGTGAGTAAGTCCACATCTCAAAACGCCAAGAGCGTTAGTGCTTCTATACTGGCTTTAACTGGTATTAACAAGCGCATTTATTTTATGGGAGAAATGAAACGATAGAAAAATATTAATTAGTATGATGACATAATTGTAGCATAGTCATAGGGTATAGATGGGGGAAACTTAATTTCCCAGCCTAGAGATTGTAACCGTTACAGCCTGGGTTTTATAATACATAAACACTTTTATAATAGTTTATCTGTAATATACGTCAACTATTTAAATATCAAACGAACACAGAAAACCCGCTACAGCTAAGTTGTTTCATTTTTTCTGACCCAGCGCTTGACTCGCTACAGCTTCATCAAAATTGGGAATTTTTGGCTGTGTGACACGCTGATGACAACTTCGCGGCTCAGGTGGGATTCTTTGTCGAGAGCGATTACGTAGTCACTCTCGACACTGCCAAAAATAACCGCGACCACTTCCCCATCCTTCTCATAGTGTAATCCAGAATCTAAAATCCGTACCCTATCCCCGATTTCAAATTCTTTATTGAAACACGATCGCCCTCAAATATTCAAAGCGATTGCCCTTAAATCTAAAATCTATATTTTCTGCACCTTCCAGCCAGCTTGTGCACCAACTTTGCCCGTAGCGTTCGCCTCGATTTAAAGCGGGGCTAATGCCATCGTACAAACACAAAACTGCCCCGCACAAATCGATCGCCCGTTGGTTTTGCTCCGATCAGTGCGGCTGCAATGTATGCTACAAGTTCTATGAAATTTTCACCTACTGAGTTAGGTCACTTACAAGTTACCAATTGGTTGTTTGAGGCAAGCGAGTTCAAAGTCTATCCAACCGGAGGCTGTGGAGTAATCGCTACAGAATTAAAATCAAGCAATTAGTGAACAGCAGGTGATGCTGCTCCAGCGCCTCCCTTGCCGAGAAACAGCAACAATGGCAACGAGCAGAGAAAGATAATGCCGACAAAGCGAAAAATGTCTGCGTAGGATAGAACGGCTGCCTGCGTATTGACTAATTGGGAGAGCGCGGCGAGGGCTTGTTGTTGGGCAGTTGCAGCATCAGAACCGCGACTCTGAAACAAACCAGTGAGTGCATTGATCCGCTCAGTTGTTTCTGGATCGTAAGGCGTTAACTTTGCCAACAAAATGGCTCGATGAAAAGCCTCTCGCCGAGTCAGTAATGCGGTCAGAATAGCAATGCCAATACTACCACCGAGCTGACGAGTCAAGTTATAGAAGCCCGATCCAGCCGATACATCTTCTTTGGGGATGGAACCCAATGTTGCCAAACTCAGGGGCAGGAACATCAAAACCGTACTTGCACCGCGCCAGATTAGGGGCCAAAACAAATCATCAGTTCCGGTTTGGGGCGTGATTTTTGCCAGTGAGAACATGACGGCTGCCGTTCCACAGGCTCCCAGCGCAATTAAAATGCGGGCATCCACCTTAGTCGAAATTTTGCCCAATAAAACCATTATGATGGCGGACGCTAAAGCTCCAGGAGCGAGTAGAAATCCGGTTTGCATGGCCGAAAATTTCAGCACGCCTTGAGCAAACAGCGGTACAGCAAACAAGGCTCCGTACAACCCCATGCCCAAAATACCAGAGTAAAGGCTACCGGCTGCCAGGGATTTATGCCGCAGAACCCGCAAGTCAACTGCTGGTGCTTTTGTGCTGAGTTCTCGCCAGATGAACAGAAACAGCCCTATAACCGCCATAAACGCCAAGAGGGTAATCCAACCCGATTCAAACCAGTTTTCTTTTTCCCCTTCTTCCAAAAATGCTTGCAAACTACCTACCGTAATACACAGCAGTACAATTCCTGTCCAGTCCACTTTCTTCTGGCTCCGTCCGTGTTTCTTCAAGTCTGGTCGAAGGAACACCATCGCCATGATGACAGCCACAATACCGACGGGCAAATTGATAAAGAAAATCCAGCGCCAACCTAATGTATCGGTCAGATAGCCGCCTAGCGTGGGACCAATAGCCGGACCTGAAATCACCCCAACTCCAAACACCGACTGCGCTAACCCCTGTTCCGCAGGGGGAAAAGTTTCAAACAGAATCGCTTGCGCTTTTGCCAACAGTCCGCCTCCGCAGAAGCCTTGAAGAATTCGAGCTCCCACCAGCATCGGCAGGTTGATGGATAAACCGCATAACATCGAGGCGGCTGTGAACCCGATCATGGAAAAGACAAAGTAGGTTTTCTTGCCGAAGAAGTCCCCCAACCAAGCAGAGAGCGGAATCATCACAACGTTGGCGATCGCATAACCCGTTACGACCCAAGCAATTTCGGTCACGGTTGCGCCTAATGTCGCCTGCATATCTGTTAAAGCAACGTTCACAATGCTGGTATCAATGACTTCTAAAATGGCTCCTAAAGAAGCCGTCAGGGCGATCGCCCACTTGAGCGGTCCCTGCACGTACCCCGCTGCATCATAGGGAGATTGTTTCAATTTTTTTAATGGTTTTGCTCGCTTTTGTTGAGCGTTTTTTTGAGCGTTTTGTTGGTGTTGAGGTTCAGACTCTTCCAAATCGGTAAAAGCCTGAATATCAATAGAATCTGGTTTAGTTGCATGACTCTGTATTTGAGGGCGTTTCATTTTTAGTCTCTATTTTTGCGATCGCAAAGAGGCAGGTGCTTCGCACCACCGCAACGGGTTAGGGTGCTTTAATCTGGAAATGCCAAATTCATACGAAAATTGTCAAGAATCTTCATTCTGGAGACGAAGTACGACTTACAGAAGACGCTGCTGTGCTAACTCCCCGCACAAATAAATCCACACACCCTTCGATGTATTCTTTACGGCTATAGCCCCGGTTTACTTGAGAAACATGGCGGCGAATCATACCAGAGAGCAGCATTCCCGTCAATTGATCTACTGCCAGTGGCAGGTCAACATTCGGACGAATACTGCCGCGTTCAACACAGGTTTGTAGATAGGAAATTAGTTTTTCACGTAGCGGTAAAAATGATGCCTGAAGCACCTCCAATGCTTCTATCGGATGTCGGTGAGCTTCACCAATAAACATCCGAAATAGAGCTTCGTACTCCTCCAGCATTTCGTCGTGGAGCTTTGCATAATGCAGGAGATCGCGGCGTAGGTCATAAGTCCATTCGTCTTGATGCGCCAACGCCTCCGTCCGCAATGCTGTAATGTGGTGGGCAACCGCACTCAACACTTGCTCTTTGCTCTGAAAGCGACGAAACAAAGTGACTTCACTCACATCTGCAACACGAGCAATTTCACGAGTTGTCGCTCCAACGTAGCCTTCTGTAGAGAAAACTTCAATCGCGGCTTTCAACAGGCGATCGCGGGTTTCTGCTGCACTTCGATTCGTTCTACTCATTTCAATTAATGTAAGCACTAACTTACATATTCTAGATCGCCAAAGAGCTGTAAGTTCAGCAGAAAGACGGATTTTTGAAACATCTCGGGTGGAATTACGCTCAGATGCGATCGCGGTGGTTGTGTCATCGATCGCCCTATCAAGAGCTGTGGGTGCTTCGGATTCGTTGGGTAGAGTGACGACTATGCGACGGCAAATCGCGGCTACCAGTCGGTTGCGATCTGCTCAACTTAGAGCTTGCACCGTCACAAACCAAGAATTTAGGTGAGATAAATCGTTGTTGACAATGCCGGAATAAGCTTGAAACGGGTCGGTTTCTAGGCAAACGAACGTCCGCAAAGCGTAGAGTTCATCCCAATTCATCCCGTCCAATCGGTTGATTAGCATTTCAATTGAATATTTGAAAGCCCCGCGCCCGCTACCGATGGCTGGTTGTGACAGATACCACCAAGACGACAAGAGTTGAAGGTGAAAATACAAGACTCAGAGATTACTTGGGTCGCCTAAAAAGAAAAACTCTTTGTTATTCTAAATGTGAAAAAATGCTAGGGTATTCAATTAAATTACTAATTCATTATCTAAAATTTGGAGATGTTCCAATTCCCCATCAAAATCTCAGAAATCATTTTCGGCTCCCCTCTCGTATTTTTGCCCGTATCATACCCTAATTCAGCAACGCCACCAAATCTAAGTCCCTGTGAATTGGCACCGTAACCAGTGCTAAGCTCATAGCGCTTAGGCTTGTCACCATCCCCAGATTTTGGGGGAAGTACAGCACGCAGGTACTGTCGATCGCCCTTCTGCATGATCTGTACTCGATCGAGGGATTTGTTAATCTTCCCCAATTCTTCCCCAAAATCTGCCATAAGATAACCAAAATTACTCAAGATAACTTTGGTTATCTTAGGCGAGACTGATAGGAAATTAACGATATGACGGAGAGGGTGGGATTTGAACCCACGTTAAGGTTGCCCCTAAAGTAGTTTTCGAGACTACCGCATTCAACCGCTCTGCCACCTCTCCAATTGACTTGAGATGCGAGCTAAAAGTATATTACCGCACAGTGCGGCAAATTGTAAATCCTTACAGAAAAGAAGTTTGATTTTCTTGAGATTCCAGAGTCGTCTTAAATCCCGCTGCTGGCGTCCACTGGAGCGCCCCGTCGCGCCCTGTCCAGAAAATCTGGGTTTTGTTTTGGCGCAGTTGGGCTGCGGTTTCTGGGTCGATTTCGTCCGCTGAGGCGATCGCCACTTGCGGCCCAACTGCACCCAATAACTCCGCCGTCAGGGGTTTTCCCGACCACAACAGCACTTGTGTCCGTTTCAATGTTCCCGTTGCTGCCAATGTCTTTGATAACATACTTTGTGCTTCCGGTGTCATGTCACCGACAAACAACCAAGTGCGATCGCCCACGAGCAATTCTACCACCGGAATCTCCGCATTCACTAACTGCAACCGCGTCGAACCCAGATTAACTGTACTGTTAGTTTCCAAAAGAAAGTAAACACCTTGGCGAGATTGCACAGCCGTCATAAATTCCTGATTGTTGTCGCGGTGAATTTGTGTGGGAGCGTTATTATCATAAAATGTTTTAATTGGCAAGCGTTCTAGTAATTTTCCCCAACCGCCGGTCAAACCTAAATGGCCGTGAGTGGCGATCGCAAAATTCACAGAATTAACTCCTTGCTGCTGCAAAAAAGGCAACACTGTAAACCTCACAGTATTTTCATCGCCACTATTAATCAGCGCCACTTTTCCCTGATCTTGAATTACCAAAACTGGTTCGTCAGATGTCGCCAGCAAAGTAACTTGAAACAAAGATGATTGAACGTGCCAAGCTGGCAAAACTACGATCGCAATTCCCATCACAAGCGCCAGCGGTAAAATCCAAGCCGCAGAAAAACTCGGCAGCGAAACAACTCTGCTTTTCTGCTTCTTCCCTCTCCCCTTTCCCTGATTTTTTCCTCTTACTGCTTCACTTTTACCTATTTTTTCCTGCTTCTTCCTTCTATCCGTTAAATCCGCTACAGAATCCGTTGCCGAACCTTTCCCCAGCCAAACCCAGCAGATTAAACTATAAAGTGCGATTAGCTGAAACACCGATACTTGTCCGACAGCTACCGAATTACCGGGCAATTGCGAGAAATATTGGGCGATCGCAATTAACCCCTTTGCCGGATAGTCCAACAGTTGCGCTAACACGCTCCCAGCCGGCGGAAAAATCAATCCCGCTAAAGCGCTAACCATTCCGCCAATACTCAAAATCCACAGCAAAGGAGCGGCAATAATATTGACTAAAATGCTGTAAGGTGATACTACACTAAAAACGTAAAGTAGCAGCGGTAGTACCCAAACAGAAGCGGCGATCGGAACCACAACAATCGAAGCGATCGCAGGCGGCATCCAATCCAACTTTGCCATCAGCGGCGGCGCTGTCACCACTAATCCAAAAGTCGCCAAAAAACTCAGTTGAAAACCTAAATCCCAAATCCACAAAGGGTTAACCAGCAGTAAAATAGTAGCAGCGATTAACAGCAATCCTAATGGTTTAACTTCACGACTTAGCAGCAAAGCAAATAGTGTGCCAAATCCCATCAAGGCGGCGCGGCAGATTGAAGCTTCAAAGCCTGTTAATCCCACCAGCAAAAATAAAGCACTTACCCCAAAACAAAATTGTAACTGTTTGGAAAAACGCCTAGTTAAAGCTATAACTAAACTCAAAACCATCGAAACTTGAGTGCCGGAAGCTGCGATCGCGTGGGCTAATCCAGCCTGCACAAAATAGTCGCGGATGTTGTAAGGTAAATCTACCGCTTGTTTGCCCAGGGCGATCGCACTGATCAACGGCCCTTCGGGAACATTCAACTGCGATAGTTGCGATCGCACGATCCGCTGTCGCATAGCTTGAATTTGCGATGGCTGCATCCAGCTTGACTCCCAGAAAGCAGCCGTTTTGCTGTTAAGTCGATTGACATCCGCGATCGCATTTTCTCTCTTCCAGTCAATCTGACGCCCTTTAAGCCCTGCAAAAGCTCCTTCTCGGGCTAAATATGCTCGAAAATCAAACGCCCCAGGATTCGACGGCGGCTGCGGTTTGTACAGCGAGCCGACAACTGTGATCGTATTGTCGGCGTACAAGCCCGTTGCTTGCAGCAGAGGCACTGTCACGTAGAGTTTGCCGGATACTTCGCGGTTGACGACTACTCCTGCTTCGCCGCCGTTGATTTGGCTAACTAAATCTGTGTCCAGCCAAAATTGCGATCGACCACTTTGAGTCAATCGGGGCGTACTGGCCAGTCTACCGCGAACTGTCACCGCCACTTCTTGAGTATTTCCGCCAACGGGAATCAACTTGCTGATGTCATTAATTGTCGCTTGGGGCGATCGCACTGCCAAATAAAAGCTAGCGAGAAATGCCGTCAAACCCGCCACTGCCCACACCCATTTTGCTCTCGGCAGCCTCTCCAGCAAACTCAATTCTTCCCTCGCCTCTAAGGGTTCTGCAACAACATTTTCTTTGGTTCGGCTGCGTCTTTTCTTAGTGGTTTTGAGAGAATTCCTAGTATACTTTAACAACAATTTAGGCATGGCGACTGCGATCGCTATTCCCACAGCAAGTATCCCGTATCTACCCCAGGAAACCCCTGTAGAAATCAATCCTACAATGTATGCAACACAGAAAATGACACCCGTTGCTTGATTCATTAATTAGTAAGTATGGAAGAAGTCATTGGTCATTAGTCATTGGTCATTGGTCATTGGTCATTGGTCATTGGTCATTGGTCATTGGTCATTAGTCATCAGGCAGAATGAAGAAAAGCAATGGTTCCCGCAATTAATAACGTTCTCACCGTCTTGGTAGTTTCTAAAGTTAGCAATTTGTGCTGTTACAAATATAGTTTTTTTTTCTTTTCAAAACGGCACAACTTAAGGTTAAAATCAGACTGATTTCGCTTTAATTCTTCGTCTCGACACCCCTAAATTTCCATAAAAAAGGGGAGTAGGGGTTGACTTTCAGCGCTCCAGTCCTGCCTTTTTTTAAGAGATACTTTGTCTCTCTTGTCCCCCCCCTTTTTTTGAGAGATACTTTGATTCTCTTGTCCGCACCTTTTTAAGGGGTGTGCCAGGGAGATCGGAGTTAATCTGAACTACAAAAAACTGGTACTACGTTAAATAGACAGACCCAATTTTAAACCGAAAGCCGCGTGCAACACCATAAGTGCTAAAGCCGTCGTACCCAAATAAGCATGAACCGCGCGCAGGGTCAGCTTATTGCCCCCAAAACCCGTCAGCGAAATCAAGCTACCAACAGCCAGCAAAACTAGCACTCCCGAACCCGTCCAAAAGTGCGGGCTTTCCATGACTGGCTTGTGCTGCATTACCAGCGACAATAAGCCGCCTGTATAGCCCAAAGCTAGAAACAGAAACATCCACGGTGCCAGCTTGCGGTGATCCGATCGACTTTTGAGCGCGACATCTTTATCGGCTGCCAAACGTCCCTGCCATCCCGTATATCCGACAAAACTCCCCATTGCCACAACCACAATCCCCATCATTACAGGATGTCCCCAATGCGTAATCGGTTCGGGAATTCCCAGACTGCGAAATTGACTGGCGATGGGTTCTAGAAGTTCGCTTAAATTTACCATTTGATTTTGATTCCAAGCTG
Organism: Cyanobacteriota bacterium; assembly: GCA_025362325.1. GTDB lineage: Bacteria > Cyanobacteriota > Cyanobacteriia > Cyanobacteriales > Microcoleaceae > Microcoleus. Next base: position 30,439 of record JANYGO010000111.1, read on the forward strand.
GGCGATAAATATTTTTGGACTAACTATTAAAATATTATAAAATGCTTAGTGTAGCAACTGCGTTCGCACACTTCAAAGAGCCGCTTAACCAGACCGCAAAACATTTCTCACAAGCCTATATTTACACAAAACTTAGCCGGCTAACGCCGGCTGTGAGATTTTTACAGCAGCAATGCTGTTTCAAGTTAATTGTTAGCCTTATGCGCTAAATCGCCAAGCAAAAATAAACGCAATTCGCCCGTACGTCACACCCCGGGGCGGCTTTTCGCCCAATCTTCACAGCCTCATCCTCACTCTGGATGTAAATTTTACCTATCTACTCAAAGTTAATTAAATTCCTTGACTTTTGAATGCCAAAGCGAGAAATTAACCTGGCAGCAGATGAGCAGTGGCACTTATACATTTTGCGCATCGCTCTCAAGGGAGAGTCAACTGCTGCACAAAAAACTAGAGGTTTCAACTATGAGACTTCTTGGATCGATTATGCAGTCTGCCTGGGCAGACTTCGATCGACTGAGTGCGAGACTGAGCCCCTGAAGGCACCCTGAAAGCACCCTTGTCGGTTGAGCTGCCATCGCCGGCGCAGCGCGCCAACCCTCTCAACTTACTCGCTGGGGATTCGGTTTTAGGAAGCAAGCAACGACTTTCGCGCTTAGCCTTCTCAGTAACCCTGCAATCGCTAAACTCTCTGCGCTGTCGCCAAAGTAGCATCCGAAGGTTGGATCTGATACTTTACGAGATTTGCCAGTTCTTGTAACTGACTAATCGCCTCTGCACCTTCTAGTTTCATCAGTTCGCGATCGTCCCGCATCTCAGTCCAAGTGATACCGTAATCTGACACTAAAAATCGAATCAGATGGTTGTCCGTCAAACTGACCATAAATGAGGCACTGTTCATCTGACCCCCGCAAGTATAGCAGGATGCCAGATAACCCCGACGCTCTAGCACGATCGCCAAAGCTTGGAGGTTCATGACCAAATCTTGGACGAATTTACGGTGTTGTTCTGCAAGTCTCAGAAACACAGTTTTTCTCCTATCACCACGCCGTTAATTTTACACCCAATTTAATAATTTCTTAAGCATTGGGCTTTTAGGTGCTGGTTCAGTATACGTTTAGTATGCTCAAAAAAAATCGGATTAGCGACCTCTTCAGCTTACTTATACTAGATTAACCGAGTTGCGATCGAAACTAAGTATCAGCAGCGACATTCAGCCACAACACCCTGTTGTCCGGGACTCCAAGCGAAAAACTTTCCTGCTATCACGGCTGATTCAGCCCTCGGACAGCCCAAAGATACAAATAACTGATGATAGCAATGGAGTTAGTTAAGTATAAGATTTCAGTCGCCTTGGGGATACTCCTCCCAAAGCGTTGTAGTCTGCCGCAAGCTGCGAAAATCGCCATTTCCCAAAATCAAATGATCCAGCAGCGGAATCGACAAAAACTGCGAGCCCGCCAGCAACTGCCGCGTCAAAGCAATATCCTCCGGGCTCGGCTCCACACTCCCCGAGGGGTGATTGTGCGAGATAATCGCTCGTGTCGCCCCTTGGCGGATGATCTCCCGAAAAATATCCCTCGGGTGAGCTAAAGTTTCCGTAGCTGTGCCGATCGTAATTACCTGAGTTCCCAGCAGCCGATTCTTCACATCCAGCAGCACCACAGCGAAACGTTCCTGAGACTGCCACATCAAATCCTGACTCAGAGCATCCGCAGCAGCCTGCGGAGAGTCAACCACCGCCATGTCGGGCGGCCGCGACTGAAATACCCGCTTCCCCAACTCCACCGCAGCCAAAATCCCCGTTGCCTTCGCAGGCCCAATCCCGTGAATCTGCGTCAACTCCTGCACGCTAATACTGCGCAGCACAGCCAGAGGGTCGCGCTGGTGCAAGCTCAACTGATTTAAAATATACTGTCCCAGCCCGACGGCCGAAAGTTTACCTTTTCCCTGACCAGTACCGAGCAGAATCGCAATCAATTCCGCAGTCGCCAAACTTTTCGGGCCACCGGCCATCAGTCGCTCCCGCGGCCGTTCGCTAGTCGGCAAATCGACAATTCTCAAGCTGTAAGTCATAGATGCACTCTCGAACGCAAGCTCAACAATTACCCAATTTTAGCCGATCGATTTGCGTTCTTCACATCAGTAATATCACCGAAAAAAATCAATGCCTTAACCGAAGGTTTGGGCACAGCAAATCTAACGCAACGTTTCGCAAGCGATCAAGTCTTTATCTCGATCGAGCTTAAACGGATCGCCCGGATATGCCTCCAACACTCGCTGCGCTTGGGCTTGAGTCGCAAAGTCAGAACAGTTGCAATCCGAGTTAACGCAACTGGGAAAATCCGCACTTTTAACCTTGGGTTTAGAAGATTCGTAGTTCACTTTTTTGATATCTTCCTTTGGCTGCTTTGCATCAACAGCTATCTCTGCGGTTCGTTCAACAGATTTGGCTGAAGATGGCAATTGGCGATAGGGCACGGCGGCGAAAGCAAGTGTAGCTGTCTGGGCCTCAGCAGGTTTCGGTGTTGCTAATATTGTCTTGACAATCTCGGGCTTGGGTGTCGGCGCTGCCGAAATCACTGACGGCTTAGAGGTTTGAGATGATACTACTGGATCTGTTGGGGCCGGAGGCGTCACCGAAACTTGCTGAGGTGGATTGGGTGCGGTGACACCAAAAAGTACAAACGAAGCCACCATCAACCCGCCGTACATCGCGCTCCATCGCTTGCGGGTTGGTGCGGCCACCCATTTCGGATTAACAAGGCCCAGAAAGAAGGCAGGGATCGACAATAAAAAGCTTAAGAGGAAAAAATTAAACATAATGACCTTAATTCGTGCGCGTCCAAGACTGAGAAGTTAACTTCCTTCTTGATCGGCAGGCCAACTCACAAATCCCTATAATTTACGAAGTACATAGGACACCCGACACCCGACGCTGGTGAAACCCAGTTTTTGAGTGTATTTCTCATGACTAAAGCCGCGATTTTTTCCTAAAGTTCGCGATCGCACTTTGACCCCGAGAAACCAGGGTTTTTAATGGCAGTAAATGACTAAAACCAAGTATTTTCCTTAAAAAACCCGATTTCTCGCCCCTGGGACGTAAGTCCTGGTAAAATTCTTTGTAACGCTACCAGAAACGTGAGGTGCGCGCGCAGCTACGTTCAGCGCAAAGGTTCGCTCACCATAGATTCTGGCCATTCAGTTGAGGCTGACAGCGCCGAAGCAACTGGCTGCGACGGCTTAGGTGCTGTCACTCCCACCAAAACGAACGAAACTGCCATCAAAACGCCGTATAAACTTACAGATAGCTTGCGATTGCCCATTCCCACCCATTGCGGATTGACCAGACCCAGACAAAAAGCCGGCATTGAAAACATAAAAGTTAAAACAAACAAGCTAGACATCACAGCACCTCCGACTCGCTAACTCCACCGATCGATTACTTCTCTCTTCCATTAACCCATCAAAAATCCGCTGAAAAAAGTTGCGATTGATGATTTATGACTTGCGAAGTATTCCCTGTTACCAAACCCTCAAAAAAACCGTTAAATCTACTACTTGAGGTAGATGTTAAAAGAATTAATAGCTTTTGATAGAATCAAAAAATCGCGCTTAAAATAGACACTAAATTTCTCAATCAAAATATGCAAGTCCGCTTTAACATAGTCCGCCAAAATCAAAACGAGGCTCCCCGCGTTCACACTTACACCCTAAACGTGGAAGAGAGCAATACCATCCTCGACTGCCTCAACAGCATCAAATGGGAACAAGACGGCACTTTAGCCTATCGCAAAAATTGCCGCAATACAATTTGTGGCAGTTGTTCGATGCGAATTAACGGGCGCTCGGCCTTGGCCTGCAAAGAAAATGTCGGTAACGAACTCGCCAGATTGCAAAAAATAGCTAATTCTAGTTCAGCAGAACAGCCTGCTGGTTTCATCCCAGAAATTACCGTCGCCCCCATGGGAAATATGCCGGTAATTAAAGATTTGGTGGTTGACATGACCAGTTTTTGGGACAACCTGGAAGCTGTTGAACCCTATGTGAGCACCGCCTCGCGTGCAATTCCCGAACGCGAATTTCTGCAAACTCCCGAAGAGCGATCGAAACTCGACCAAACCGGCAACTGCATCCTCTGCGGCGCGTGCTATTCTGAGTGCAACGCCCGGGAAGTTAACCCGGAATTTGTCGGCCCCCACGCCCTCGCTAAAGCTTACCGCACGATCGCCGATTCCCGCGATAGCGAAACCGAAAATCGGCTGGAAAAATACAACGAAGGTACCGCAGGCGTCTGGGGATGCACTCGCTGTTACTACTGCAACTCGGTTTGTCCGATGGAAGTTGCGCCGATGGATCAAATTGGTAAGATTAAACAGGAGATTCTCGATCGCAAAGACGACCAAGCCAGTCGATCGATCCGCCACCGCAAAGTCTTAATCAATCTCGTCAAAGAAGGTGGCTGGATAGACGAGCGCAAATTTGGCATCGAAGTAGTAGGAAACTACTTTCGCGACGTTAAAGGTTTGCTGAGTCTGGGCCCGTTGGGTTTGAGAATGATCGCCCGCGGCAAATTCCCGCTGTTTTTTGAGCCTTCTGAAGGTACCGAAACCGTGCGAAATCTGATCGAATCGGTGCAAAGTTTGGAAAATTCGGCAGATTAGCGATCGGCTTTCATTTTTCATCTAAATTAGAAGTTATGCGATAATCGCAAAGCTTCCCAAAAGTCATCACTCAAAACTGAAAAAATTTAAATGACCGCTAAAACTCCTAAAACTCCTCAATCCCCAAAACCGACAACCTCAAATACTCCAAAACAAGCAGAACCAGCCTTTGGCTGGAATGCCTACGCGGAAAAAACCAATGGACGATTTGCGATGGTGGGATTCGTGGCACTTTTGCTGCTAGAATTCTTCACCGGCCAGAATTTTTTCACCTGGCTGGGCTTGCGTTAAATTCAGAAGCACTCACCCAATAGCTACCGATCCGTAATATCATATCGCCTCGAACGACTACCATCAAATTGGTTTGATAGGGTTAATTGACGTGATATGAGATAAATCCTCTCGCTCAAAAAAAGCTGATAATAAATAGATAATTATCTATTTATTACCAGAAAGAATTGGTTTAAAGCCTAAATAGAGTTAAGTTATTGCAACTTTAACCTGTAACTTTAATACCAGTCCGAAAAAAATGCAACTGTGGGTCCGCGCTCCCAACCCTAGCAGTCAAAAGTCATTCCCAATTCTTTAATCTTCAATGCGAAAATCGCAAGTCGAAAATCCTATGAGCCAGGGGAAGCAGCCGGCTACTCATGGAATTATTGAGTTTCGATTAAAGAATTGCGAGCAACTTAATTTCCAGTTGTTTCGCGGACGGTCAAAGTGTACTTACCTTTACCTTTTGGAGGCGGATCGTAAGCATTGACAATAATGCGGTAGCGACCGCTCGCAGACAAGGTAAGAGTTAGCTCAGAATTGGAATTTTGCTGCGTGACATCATCGTTTTCTGCAAGTAGCTCGGCCTGGGAGTTGAAAATAGCCAGATAAGTATCAAAATCGGTACTTTCTACGGTAATAACTATTTTTTGACCCTGAGTGCCTTCAAACGTATACTCGTCGTACAAACTGCTGTCCGAGGCCAGTACAGAAGACTTCGCAGGGGTGAGTTCTCCCTTTTGTTCTAAAATGACTTTAGATGAACCTCCAGCAGGACTCGGCGGAGACTGTATGGGGGTCTGAGTTGCCGAGGGCTTTGGAGATGGCGACGAAGATGGCGCCGGTTTGGGACTTGCTTGAGCTAAAACAGCCATGCTGGGATGGCTCGTATCATGTGAATTTTGAGGAAATTCTGCTGAAACGATCGTGGAACTGCTATTAGTAACTCCATCTGAATTTGACACTGGCACGGAGAGAGTCGGTTTGCCAGAAAAAGTAGCTAGTAGAGCAATTGGCGCGATCGCCCAAAATCTCACTTTACTCATGAATTACCTCGATTTGTAACGAAGAAGGAAGGAAGAAGTCAGTAGTGAGTAGTCAGTAGTCAGTAGTCATGAGTTATTGGTTAGGTGCTAAGCTGTTCTGCTTTTAAATTGCATATTCGGCGCGGCGTCGGAGCAACGGCCCACTCATGGTGTGATTGATTTTTGACACACAATTTAAATGCGCAACAGCTTACCAATGCCCAATGACCTGTTTGGCCAATGCCCAATTCCCAATTCCCAATTTTTAACGGACAGTTAGAGTATAACGACCCCGACCTGAAGCATCGTAAGCATTGACAACTATGCGGTAGCGACCCGTAGCGGGCAAAGTAACGTTCAGAAACGCATTTTTAGTCGAAGCGCTCGCATCGTCATTTTCTCCCAATAATCGACCGTTAGGGCCAAATATCGCCACATAGGGATCGAAATCTGTACTTTCGAGGGAAATGGTTACAGACTGACCCGATCGACCTTCAAAAGTATACTCGCGATACAGACTGTTGTCAGACGGCAGCACCGGGCCGCCTGCGACCAAAGCACCTTCTTCTTGTAAAATCGCCCGAGAAGGTGACGTAGGAGCACTTGCTTTCAGTTCTAGCGTATAAGCCCCCGCCTGCCTAGCTTGGTAGGAATTTGCCACTAACGTGTAAGTACCGTCTGCTGGCAATCTGACTGTAATTCTGGCGTTTTTACCGCCTGCTCCGTCATCATCTTGTTTGATTTCGCGCTGGTTGGGCCCGAGCAAAATTAAATAAGGGTCAATTTCTTGACTTTTCATTTCTATGGTGATTTGCTGGCCCGCTCTTCCCTCAAAAGAGTAGAGGTCAAAAAAGCTGTTGTCTGCGGGCAGAACGCTAGATTTGTCGGTAAGTTTGCCGCTGACGACGGGCCCGTTTAAGGCAATTTTTTGAGGTGTTTTGTTGCCCAGGGGCGATCGCCTTTGGGCAACCCGGGGAGCTCGCCCTTCTCGCACCGCTGTCAGGAAAGCCGGCACTTTGTCCACAGAAATTGCAAAACCGATACCGATATTGCCTCCGCCCTGACCGCGAGTAAAAATAGAAGTATTGACGCCGATTAATTCTCCAGAACTGTTGAGCAGCGGGCCTCCTGAATTGCCGGGATTGATGGCGGCGTCGGTTTGAATCAAGCCCCCCTGCAGGTCGATGCGGCTGACGATTCCGACGGTAAAAGTACCTTGAAATCTACCGAAGGGATTGCCGATCGCAAATGCTTGTTGTCCGACTTTTATCGAACCGGGACGGGCTAAAGGAATGGTGGGCAAATTGTTTTGACCGCGAATCTTTACCACCGCTAAGTCTAAACCTTCTTCGCCGAATCCGACGACATCGGCGACAAATTTTCTGCCGTCTGACAGAATTATATTCACGGTACCGCCTGCTGAAACAACGTGGGCGTTGGTTAACACCATGCCGTCGGGGCTGATAATTGTGCCACTGCCGTTAGATTTCTCCGTATCGACTGTAACCACCGCCGGACTGGCTTTTTCGTAAATCTGAATATTGGTTTGTTCATCGGCGTTGAGGGCGATCGCCCCTGTCCAAGGCACGGAGTTAAATTCCGTTAAATTTGCCTCCTGTCGCCCGGGGGGCGCCTTAACAAGCGCACCAGCGCTGGCTGCAACGCCAACTGTTAAAATTCCAGATACTGCTAAACTTAGAAGTTTGAAATTCATGATCGTGAATTAGTATTTTTTAACTATCAGCAGGTAGCAGTTAGGTTTGCGGGCCAACTGCTAACTTCAGCCTGTAATTATTTTAGGACTTGCGGAAGGGTAATGAGAAATTTAAGCTTGAGATTGCTTTAAGATTTGCCCTGTGGGTGGCTTTTGAGGGAATCGATCGACTTCTGGGGGCAGAGTTTTGTTGGCAAACTACGATCCGCCAGCAGTTTCGGCAATTCTGGAATCTTCTGGCGAGCGATCGATATACTTAACATTAGCCTCCTATTTCCGGTAGTCGCAGATTGCTGATTTAAGATTTGAGATTTATAGCGGTTCTCCCGAACATGAGGTATGCCAGATTCTGCGATGATCGGGTTTTCACACAGAGAACCTCTTTACCTCCAGAAACCTGACTCGTGCCTATAGAACCCATTTGAGATCTTTAGGCGATCGCTAGTCGTTTGAGCATCAGCCGAATAAAACAAAGCAGGAGCTTGGCGTTGGAACGAGCCAGTGTACGGTCAAAATTTTTGACCAAGCTTTTACATCTCTCCACCCAAG
>JANYGO010000112.1 GCA_025362325.1 Cyanobacteriota bacterium
CTCCGTTCTATCAAGACGACTAATTATCAAGAGTTAGCAAAAGCCAGAGAATTTGGATTTAATGAAATTACATCAGAAAATATTTGGAATTGGTTTACTCACTGCTGTTATTGTACCTCACCTTTGTAAGAAATGCTATATTACCATTTCCTGGTCATGTAGCAATCTCACTGTTTGGATCGCTAGTTGTTAGTTTATGGGAAAAACCTGATTACGGTGATGGAAAAAAGAATCGGATACAGATTATTGATATTAACGACTTACCAGGAAGAGTGCAGATCGGACCTCCTCTTACGGAAGCGATAAAAGCCGGAAAGATTTAGTAACCATCATGAAAAAGCGTCACCTGTTTGTATCAGCAATTATACTGCTTATAACCGCAGTCATTTTTCAAGAAAAATATTGGCAATCAAAGGAGTTTAAAAACCCTAGGCAGCCGGAGGAATCAAAAAAACCCATGAGTTGTATGCAACTAGAAATTTGGACTATAGCAAAAAAGGAGTGGAATAATCCAATTCAGCTAGAAGTAGTAGAAATGCAGCCTCCTCCTCCTGAAGTGGCTCAAGTTAGAGGGATACCTGGTCCTAAATATTACCCAGTAAGACCTTACATAGAAACATCTGTAAGTCCAGGAGGACTAGCAAGCACTGTCGTTAAAGGTAACGAGCAAACAATGCCGATTACTATTTTGGTGAGCAAGACTGCGAAAGTGATACCGCTACTAAAATCTCCAGGGAGTCTAAGTGCTCGTAGTGACGGAGTTTGGGGAATTAGTAATCAAAGTTCACTATCTCAGTATGATACCGCAGGAGCTTTAAAACGGTCAGTAGAAGTTCCTGGTACAGACATTGTAGGTGTTGAAAAAGACGCTGTTTGGGTGATGAGCCTTGATGAAGCTTGGTTTGTAAGTGCCCGTGGTAAAGTACGCGGTCCGTACCCGTGGAAAGGATTTAATAGTTCAGTGGGAGCTGGATTTACACTTTGCACGTTAGACGGAGACAGTGTGCGTCGTATACAATGTCTAGAACCTGATGGAAAAAAGTATGTTGTTCCTATGGCGTTGCATCAACATATAAAAGGAACACTTTTATCCTTTTCAAAGGATCGGCTTCTGACTGCGGGTATTGCTGGTGCTTTGCATTATTACAGCACTAGAAGTGTGAATGCTGACTTAACCATAGAGAATGCGGGTATTACATCAACAGGCGATGCTTTTGTGTCTATTAATGTCGATAACAAATGGGCTGACGTTTGCATTAGTAATGGTAGATATCGAAGGCTTTCTATTAAATACAAAAAGCCAGATTTACCATTTTCTATTCCATTCATACACAACTCATTTCCCTTTCCGCTGAGACTAAATGTAGTTGCAGTTGAAGGGGAAAAACGCTGGTTTATGGTTTCGATCGCGCTGTATGGTACAAGGGAACTCGTATTGAAAAGAGTTTTGCAGTGGATGATAATGTCTATCGCAACGATATATTTCCGCATCACTGGAGAACTTCTACCAATTTTGTCACTGCTAACAGTTCAGATGGAACGATAATTTTGTCAACAAGTGGCCCAACTGGAATGGCAATTATTGGGATGCGTTGGAATCCTGAATCTAAGTAGTTGGACGTGCTGATGGATTTTTAGAAGTGACTGATTTATAATCCGATCGCCTGATCGATCGCCCGCACAGTCACACACCAGTTTTGTGCGATCTCTCTGATTGTCGTTTGGGTGCACGAGGGCGATCGTGCGGGCGATCGACTATTTCTCAATGGTGGGCGATCGTCCTGGTTTCTGACAATAAGCCCTTGACTACAACATCCTGATTGTAACAGCGGCGGGTGATCAAGGGGCGAGCGTGAGGGCGAAAAGATCGATCGCCCGCACAGTCAAACACCAGTTTTGTGCGAGCTCTCTGATTGTCGTTGACGTTAAAGGACGATCGCCCACACGATCGATCGCACTTTTCTCAATTGTGGGCGATCGTACTTTGATATTCATCAAATCTCGTGTTATTGAACAATTTCGCTGCGAGATGCCTTACTAATTCTCGCAGGATTTGGGGTTAATTCGGGCGGTGAGGCTTGAACACTTCCCCAATCCTTCAAAAAGCTTTTCAGCAAAACCTCTTGCTGAGTGCGAAATATTTCGACATTTTCCCCACGATTCATAATCGCAAACCACACAGTTTGTTGTTTTTTAGTGGGCAGCGCTCCGCCCAAAGAGCTAACATTATCCAAAGTACCAGATTTGACTACGGCTAATTTTGGCAGCGGCCGTTCTGAGAGTATTCCTTGATCTTTTCCAACTACAGTTAAGACATCAGCAACTGTCATGCTGTAAGGTTGAAGGTAGCGTTCTAAAGCCATAAATAACGCGCAAACAGCCCGGGGAGAAATGCGATTGTCTTCGCTCAATCCCGAACCGTTGACGAGTTGGATTTCTGCGGGAGGAACTCCCGTTGCTGCGGCTGCTTTTTGCGCGACTATTTTGGCGCCTCCGACAGTATCAGCTAGCATATCTGCCATGAGATTGTTGCTGTACTGATTCATTTTTTTGATCAGTTCGGCGAGGGGCAAAGAATAATGTTTGGCTAAGGGTACGGCGCTGGGACGTGCTGGGGAAATTTTGACAGTACCGTCAATTACTATTTGGGGTTTCGGTGTATTGGGAGGTAGTGTTTGATACTGGGCGGCGGCTTCGGGAGGCCAGATTTGATTGTTCAATGCTTGTTTGAGCAATTCTCCTGATTTGAGGGGATTTAATTCAAAATTCATGTAAAACTTATCGACAATTATTAAATTGCCAGTGATGCGCTTGATGCCTTTTTGATTTAAAGTGTTACCGAGGGCGATCGCCTCTTCCCAAACAAATAACGGATCTTCGCTTCCCTGAACAATTAAATCGCCTTTTAACACGCCGTTTTTGATTTTACCGTTTGTGCCAATTAAGGTGATAAATTGATGTTCCGGCCCAAATTCTTGCAGCGCTACCAAAGATGTGGCTACTTTGGTAATTGAAGCGGCTGATAGAGGAACTGTACCTTGATGATTGGCTAGCAAAGTATTGCCAGATTGCATCCAGATTCCTTGGTCTTCTTTGGCAAAACCTTGGGCCATCAACCCGTTGAGATATTGCTGGATTTTGGTATTTGTGGCGGTTTGGGGATTGTTGACAGAGACTGTTAACGGCTGACTTGAGTTAACTGGTGGCGCGGAAGATTCGGCTACAGGAGATGGAGTTGCAAGTTGGGGCGATTCAGTCGTGGCGCATCCGGCGATAATTGTCAGAAGGCCGATCGAACTTACAGCAGTCAAGTAGCGGTTTTTCAGCATTACCTTAATTTTTTCCATCAAATTTACCCTCTGTCGGCACGCCCGATGGAAAGTTTAGCACTCTTGTAGCACGTCGGGCGAGCCTCCGGATCGGCGTTACCCGACTCTCCAACGGCTAACATTGCCTATCTTCTTCCTTCTGTCATCTTTCTTCGCGATAAGAGCGCTAACGCGCCGCTTCGCGTACTGCGTCTTCTTGCTTTCGTTAAATAAATATTCTTTAAACGCTTCGGGATTTGATTTTCAGCGCCTGGGGCCTTCACCCCAGGCCGATCGCGATCGACAAATTCAAGGGTAAACTGGTTTATCCAGCCATACTTCCCATACTCCCCATACTCAGCGGCACCATTTCGCCGTGCATCGTCAGGCCTAATAACATCGGCTCATTAACTCGGATCAACTCTCCTGTAAGGGCGCAGCGCTCCTCCTGCTGTGCTGTGGCATTAATGCTAGCTCGAATATCCGATCGAGAAAACATCTGGCGATACTCTCCAGACTTCTGCTGCACGTAATTCCAGAGCAAATCTCGAATCAAAGCTTGATAGCCTTGATTGCCCGCGAGCTCTTTGAGCCTCTCCTTGAGCTCTCTTTCTAGCCGAATGCTGGTGACTTCCATTTCGGTGGTTGAGGTTCTAGGTAGGGTATGCATAATTTTTTCTCCGTGACGGGTGGACATATGTGTAATATCAGTGTAGTATGTTTACAGCTAGATTGAAAGCCTCTTAACCAGCTTCTGCCTACTGTGAAATTTTTCCCCACCTACTCCACCTATCAACTCAAGTGCGATCGCCCCAGGGGTCGAGCCCAGTCGTCACGGCACGTCTTTATGAGGGGTTCGGAGACAGTCACATCGACCTCGTGGGTGGGTCAAAGCCTAAATAAACCCGGTTATAGTGGATTAGGACAAAATGCAGAAATTAATTACAACGAGGTAGACCGGGACGGTTTGCGAGTGGCACGGCCACATCGAGATAGGCGAAGCGGGAGGTACAGCTAAAGGACTGTACCAAGACAGGATGAAAATTTGCCTTTAGCAGTTTTTCTGGCCCCCGCTTCTCTTATGAGTGAAGCGGGGGCATTTGATTGGAGATTTGAGCTATTTGGTCAGGCTTGGGGAACTCGCAAAAACTAGATGTAGCCAATGCTGGGAAGCACCGAAAATCCCAAATCCAAAATCTAAAATCTAAAATCTAAAATTCCAAAGAGGAGGAGCAAGCCGTGACCGTAGTAACTGATGTATTGAGGCAATCTGTGGTGGTGTTTTCTCAAAATTACCTACCAATGAGCCGTGTCAACATCAAACGGGCGATCGTACTTTTGGTAACGGGCAAGGCCCAAGCTCTCGATTTTAGTATCGGCAACGGCCATCTGGTGCGATCGCCCAGCACCAACATCCACGTACCCGAACAAATCCGCTTGACTTTTGGCAACAGGGAACGAGTTTGGAAAGTGCCACCAGTCAATCGCCGAGAAGTTCTGCGCCGCGACGCTCATGCTTGCCAATACTGCTGCAGCAATCGCCATTTGACGCTGGATCACGTGATGCCTCGATCGAAGGGCGGGCCCCATACTTGGGACAACGTGGTGACTGCTTGCGAAGGGTGCAACTCTCGCACCGGGGCGATAGAACTCCCATAGAAGCTCAAATGCCTCTACGAACTAAGCCGAAGCCTCCCATACACCCCACTGTTGCTTTTGCCGAAATGTTTTGGCACGAATACCAAATTGGGGAATAGGGCATGGGGCATGGGGCGTCGGACATAGTTACTTGTTAGTGGTTACTTGTTAGTGGTTTTTCTAATAACAAATAACAAGTAACAAATAACAAGTAACAAATAACAAATTTTCAATTCCAAATTTAAGGCTGTCAATATGCTGAAGTTGACTTACACTGAAACGGGCTTTAACCTAGAGCGTTTGGCTCAATCTCCCGAACAGTTAGTGGCGCTGCGAGTTGTGCTGGCTATGCGAGTTGGTCAAAGCATCAGCGTCGAACCGAGCACTGCGGCATTTTTGCTGCCCGCGAATTTGCCGGCGCTGTCTCTGTTGGAATCTGAGGCCCGTCGAGATGATACTGATTCGATCGACCTTTGTGTTGCTGATGCTGATTTTGTCGAAGTGACTCTGCGCGGTACGTGGATTGGAGGGGCGTCTGAGGGCGCCCAGGGGGTGTTTGCGACTGTTTTGGGCGATCGGGCGGAGCGATTGCTGCTCAAACTCTGGCTCGAAACTCAGGCTGCTGCGGAGGTTGTCGGGGAAGTTGGCGATTAATATCCGACTAATGACTCATGAGTCATGAGTCATTAGTCATGAGTCATTAGTCAGATGTTGAAAGAAATATTTTCTTCATCTGACACTCCCTCCTCTCCCACTCTTGCACTCTCTTCTTAGGGTGTATAAATGATGTTGAAATAAATGCCTTTATCTTGCAGATTGTCGCCTTTATCGCTAATTCTCACCAAAGGAAAAGCGTAGTCTACCCGCAAGCTCACCCGCTGTATCGGTTGCCAGATTACCCCCAAACCCACACCTGCTAAAAATGTCTGATTGGTTAATTTATTAGGATTGTTGGGAACATTCCACACTGTACCCGCATCAAAAAAGGGAGCTAATTGAAGTTTAGGACTTCCCGACGCATCCCGCTGCAAAGTAATCCGATCCTCGATGGAAACTCGGAAGCCGTTATCGCCAGAACGAACATTTTGGCGGTAGCCGCGCAAAGATTGGCCGCCGCCAATTACAAATTGTTGCGAAGGTAATAAACTATTAGCAGAAAGCTGCAAGTCTGACTGCAAAATTAATAAATGTTTGTCGTTCAATCGCTGTACTCGCTGCACTTGACCCAACCAATTAAAAAATTGTCCGTCGGGGACAGAACCTTCATTTTTAGTAGCATCAAATAAGCTAGTGCCGATCGTGAATTGCGATCGCACGGCCCAAGCACCCTGCGGGTCGCGCCGAATGTAGTCCTGTCCCAGCTTAATTGCAGTCGTAGTCGTGACACCATTGGCGTCAGGACCGAAGCCAAAAGGAGTCGGTACACCTGCGACAAAAGTTCTGCCATTCTGATAAGTAAGGCCGGCAGATAAGGCAAATTCTTCGATCGGCCTTCTCAGCAACGGCTGGCGGTAACTAACTTCAAATAAATGTGATTTCCCCGAAATGTCCAAAGTGTCATAAGGTGCTTGTACGATACTGTTGCGGTTCGGCGCCGCCCTCAATTGCAAAGTGCCGTTCATCGCATTTAGCGGGATGCGATAGCTGAAATCGAACACGTCTGAATCGCCGATCGATCGGTAATAAGCAGCCGCAAGTTCGTCGCCATTTCCTGTGACATTGCGGTGCCGCAAACTAACTCCCAATCTTTCGGAACCGACACTCGCAGGCGAGTAATTGTCAATGCTGAAACTAGGTTGAAATGGATTAGCTTCCGTGACTCTGACGATCAGAATGCTCTCGCCTTCATTATCCCCAGCCCGCAGGCTGGCTTCTACATTGTCAAATAAAGGATCGACGCGCAGCAGCCGGAGTTGATCTTCTAGTAAAGCTGTGCTTAAAGGCATTCCGGCACCAAGTCGAATCCGGCTGCGGATGTAACTTGGATGCAATCTTTTAGTTCCTTCTACGTCTATTCGGGCCAGCTTGCCTTCGAGCACTTGAATTTGGACTACCCCTGCGGTGATAGTTTGGGGCGGCAAGACGGCTCTGGTAGTGATGTAGCCGCGATTGAGGTAAATTTCGGTAATTTTGTCGGCGATTTGTTTGAGCTGTTCTAGGGTGGCAGAACGACCCTCAAACGGCTTGATTAAGGCATTGATTTCGTCTTGACTTAAAATTGTGCTGCCAACTACTTGAATTTTCTGCACCTGAATTACTGTATTCGGCAGCGGCAGGGGAACTGGCGACGGGGGCTGGGGCTTTACTGTTGGCGGTACTTGGGGAGGTTCTGGCGAAGGTTGGGGGGCGGGTTGCAGAAATCGATCGCGATTTGGATCTGGTTGAGTCGGAGGCGGCGGCAGGTTTGGAGGCGCCGAGGGCAAGTTCTGGGTTAAAACATTGCAATGTAGATTGTGGTGACATTTTGGATCGTTGTCAACCAGATTTTTTGCTTCGGGCTCCGGGCTCGTCTCACAATCCGTTTGATTAATTGTGGAACAGATATCAGGCTTGTTTTCGATCGCGTTGTTTTCGGGAAAATCGGGGAGTTGATTGAAGTTGGTTGCAGTTTCATCCTGCTTGATTTCGAGTTTTTGCAGTGGTAATCCTCCGTTGCCCGGATCTGCTGAGTTGTCAGCGGCGGCGGGCACCTGAGAAATATCAGAAGTTTGGGATATAGCTTGATTGGTATAAAAGCAAGCGATCGGGATCGCAGTTAGAAGTGAAATCCCCAACCGAAATATTGCAATATTTGCACTCGGGCGCATAATTAATAATTTTTGTAAAATAAGTTGCTCTGCTGCTTGACTCTGCCAGTTTATCATTTAGTATCAATCGCAATTTGACCCTAAAAATTTCAGCAGTCCGGCTTTCAGGAGGCAAGCGAGTCCTCCCTGCTTGTGAGTACAAAAATTTTAATTTATCGAGGAAGATCGACCCCAAAAGCTGAAACACCGCCAAAATCATCTGTGGCGCTGCCCAATACCGCGATCGCCTGCCGGTTTTTGGTACTTGCGGCTGGAGTCCAATTATTTTTTGGTTATGGGTGTTAACACGCTTGGCACTAATGGTTCTTGGGAGATGTTGCCGAGTTCGACTGAACTCAACACTTCTGACCACTTGATCGCTAAACTGGCATCGCTGGGAGACTCCATGCGCAATTGAGCTAGAGTTGCTAGATACTCGTACCAGAGACCTTGTTGGGCGAAGATAGTGAGCTGGGCGCGACGATCGGGCGATCGATCCAACTCTGTTTTCACGGTTGGGGCGAGTGCGGTGCGCTTGATCCAGCCAGAAACAAGAACTTCATCTCTATAGTTTTTGGCGCTGCATTTGATAGTAAAGTACAATTTATAGTTTTTGCCAACTTCCAGGGCTGGCGACTCGCCGTCGGAGCCTAGGCTGACGCTAACGACACCAGCACGGCTAGTTACCATCCGAAAACTTTTTTTGTATAGTGTTTTGTCCCTTTCGTCTGCTAACTCAAACTGAACGGTTTTGTCGATGGCTGCTGGAAGGTAGTAGAAAAATGTCGGCTTTTCTGATATGGTTTGCCCCATAGTTGATTGGGGAATCAAGGCAGTTAAGGCATTTGTAGCAGTGGGGCAGGCTAAGCCGCGGGTTCCTCCGCCTTCGCGCCTTCCGGGTACTCCCTGCTCCGGCGGTTGAAAGTTATTCCACGTGGCAGCAGATGGCTGACTGTTCGGTCTGCTTCCGCTGAGTTCGGGAGGTTGAACTGTTTGCCAGTTGAGGGGTAGCTGCGGTCGTGAGGGGGGGTGGACGCTGTTGGCGGGGCTGTTGAGAGCCTCTGCTGGTATTAAGAAACTACCGAGGAGCACTGCCTCTAAAGACAGAATTAAGGAGAGAGCACCGATGTTTAGAGCAGACTTCCAAGCCATGACGAACCTGCCTTCTGATGAACCTAGGAACTTGAGCGCACGATTTTATTCTACCCAAGGTTTTGACTGATTTAGTAATCTGTTGTACTTAATTTATATCTTGAGGCAGATACGATTTATTTGGCGGCTCTCACCAAGATGGAATTCTGTGTCGCGTTTTTCAGTGGTAGCTTAGTAGTTATACTTACTTGCCTTCACGGCAGCAGGTTGGGTTGAGGTTGTTAAACCCAATTTTGAGCAAGACTAATATTCCGGGTTTTTTAACTCTGACAAGAGGCTAAAACGCATTTTTTCGTAAAAAAACCCGGTTGATGTGTCAGTTCAGGATATCAGGAATCTCGGCAATTTTGCTGATGAGCCTCAAGCGATCGGCTACAAGTTACAACATCACGTTTTCTGTAAAATACCGGCAAAAAAATTTAGCATGAATCTCGATTCACCTGTTCTCTCGGACAAACAGCCTTCGGGGCTGCGGATGGTAAGACCGATCGGGGTCTACGCACTGCACGGCATTGCTTTTTTAGGAAATAGGTTGTTCGCTGTCGATCGCGCCGAAGGGCTGTTACTGGAGATCGATCTAGAAACTGACAACACTACTGTTTTGAATCCTTGTCAAACGGCCAAGTTTGCGGGCGCAACTGGGCTGGCTATTTGGGAAGAGACTCTCTGGTTTTCGCGGGATGAGGATATTTGTTGCTGTCCCCAGGCAATTCGGGACGGGGCGATGGGTGAACTCAAACCGGAACATTTTGTTTCGCTTCCTTATCCTGCTGACGGGATTGCAGTTTGGCAATCTACGCTTTACGTGACTTGCCAGAGATTGGGCTATATTCTGGTTTTTGACGTGAAAACTGGTAGAGAAATTACTCGGTTTTGTGCTCCGGGTATTGGGGTGGAAAATATCACTGTCCGGGATGAGGAAATTTGGGTTTGCGATAAGACTGAGCAAACTGTTTACTGTTTGGAACGGGCAACTGGGGAGATTAAATTTAGTGTTTTGACTCCCTTTGAGTGGCCTTCTGGTTTAGCTTTTCACAAGGATGCCCAGACGGGGGAAGAGACTCTGTATGTGGCTTATGCCGGGGATGAACTTTACATTCGGGATGACCCGAATGCCGAAGATCCTTTTCAGTTGACGAAGCGCGATCGCACTTTTATTCACCCTTTGTATTTTCACTACAATCAAGCCGAACGCTACGCTCTGTCAAACGGTTATTTGATGGAAATGTCTTATGTGGAGGAACTGTCTCCTCTGGATGAGGTAGAAATCGATAATTTGGAGTGGCGGATTGCTTTGCCTTCGGAAACTGCTCGGCAAAAGGTCAGGAAAATTACGCCGATAGGAATGCCTTTTACTGAGGAAATTCAGGAAGGGGAACGGGTGGCGGTGTTTAAGTTCGATCGCCTGCTCAAAGGTGAACGCCGAATTTTTGGCTGGAAGGCTTTGTTAGAAGTTCGATCGATCAAGTATCAATTATCACCTCGGAATGTGGAAAAGATTCCTAAGCTGTCGCCCGAGTTTGAAGCTAAGTATTTGGTGGACAATGATAATTTGGCGATGGATACGGAGATTGTGCGATCGGCTGCTGTGGCCTCCATTGGCACGGAAACTAATATTCTGAGGCAGTTACTGAGCGTTCGCAATTTTGTTTATGACCAACTTTC
>JANYGO010000386.1 GCA_025362325.1 Cyanobacteriota bacterium
TCTATGATCGGGAACTGCTTTTATTGCTTCAATTAAATTCATTGCTGATTCATTCCATAATTATAGTCTACCCGGACGGGACCGACTTGATTAGCTCTTCTATCATACATTCCCCCGCTGACAATTAATCCACCCTGCCTAGCCCCCCTTGTTAAGGGGGGGACAAGAAAAACCCTCCAGCCTCGGTGGTGAAGGGCGTACAACAAAACCTGCTATTCCCAAGAGAGGCCGCAACAACCCAACTCTAGCTCCCCCAAAGCATCGGGGAGACTGAGACTGCAACAACCAAACTCTAGCTCCCCCCGATGCTTTGGGGGGTTGGGGGGGTTCTTACATTGCACGTTCAGTCAATTTTGTCAACACTTGATTCGATCGCTCGACAAAATCCTGCATCCCTTCAGCATCGAAACCCTTCTGGGCCATCAAAGCCAAGTCATAAACGTGGTGACAAATCATGCTCGCCAACTGGGCCGACGGAGACTCCCCGCCGCCTTGAATAATCGCACCCTGACTCAAATTAGCCAGATTTTGAATCAGCGGGTGAGACGTATTCACCAGCAAAACGTGTTCTTCGGGGAATTCGGCCGGTTGCTGCTGCAACAGCGCCGTCATATCCCGCATCCGGCGCAAAGCTTCGGGCAAAAGTACGATCGCAGGTGGCGCCCCCTCAGCAGAGTCAGACTTCAAAGCTTCAGTGCGAATGTTCACTTTCGGCTTATTGAGAGCCTTTTGGAACATTTCTTTAACTTGTTCGCTGCGAGTTTTATTAGTCGCCGGATCGACAATTTCCGCTTCTTTTTCTTTGTCAATTAGCGTGTCGTCAATGTCGGAATCAACCCGCGAGAATTTGACATCTGGGTATTCGCGTTCCAAGAAACTGATAAAGTGCGTGTCAATGAAAGAATCCATAAACAGCACTTCTAAACCTTGGCTTTTGTGCAGTGCGACGTAAGTTGCTTGAGACGCAGGTTCCGTGCAGTAAAACACCCGATTTTCGTGACGTGTTTGATTGCGTTCCAAATACTCTTTCAGCGTCGTGTAAGGTTGCGTCGAAGTAGAAGTTTCCGACTTGGGATTTACATCTTTCCACAAATCTCCTTCCTCCGTTTGCACCTGCACTTCTACTTCTGGCGTAGCATTTTCTGGCTTGTCTGCTGTTGGCTGGTAGGTGCTGCGGTAGATTAAAATATCTTCGACTTGCTTTTTGAACTTATCATCGTTGAGAGTTCCAAACTTGACAAAAGTGCCGATATCTTGCCAGCAACGGATGTATTCGTTGCGGTCGTCGCGGTAAAGTTCTTTCAGGCGATCGCCCACTTTTTTCGCAATATAATCAGCGATTCTCCGCACTGTGCGATTGCTTTGCAAAGAACTGCGAGAAACGTTCAGCGGAATGTCGGTACTGTCAATGACTCCCCGCAGCGGCATCAAGAATTTCGGGATGATTTCTTCGCAGTGGTCGCTGACAAAAACCTGGTTGCAAAATAGCTTAATATTGCCTTGAGTGACATCGACATCTGGCCGCAGTTTCGGAAAGAAAAGAATCCCGTTGACAATGAAAGGATAATCTGTATTCAGGTGTACCCAAAGCAGCGGTTCATCTTGGAACGGGTAAAGGTAGCGATACAGTTCTAAGTAATCTTCTTTTTGCAAATTGCTGGCTGATTCCCGCCAGATTGCTTTGTGCTTGTTGATTTCCTCTCCCTCAAATTTGATGGGAACAGGCATGAAATCGCAGTAAGTTTTGATTAACTGCTTAATGCGGGTAGCTTCTACATACTCTTGTTCTTCATCTTGGAGTGTGAGAGTAATTGTAGTACCGCGTTCTGTGCGGGCAGATTCTGATATTTCAAAAGCGGGAGAACCGTCGCAAGACCAGTGTACTGCTTGGGAACCTTCTTTGTAAGAAAGGGTTTCAATATCTACTTTCTTTGCCACCATGAAAGAAGAGTAGAAACCGAGACCGAAGTGACCGATAATTGCGTCGTCCCCACTGCCTTGGTATTTTTGAATAAATTCTTCGGCGCTGGAGAAAGCGACTTGGTTGATGTATTTTTTTACCTCGTCGGCGGTCATGCCGATGCCGTTATCGGAAATTGAGAGGGTTTTGTTTTCTGTGTCAATGGCGATGTTGATTTGTGGTTCGCCCATCTCGCCGCTGTATTCGCCAGAACGGGAAACCATTTTGAGTTTAGCAATGGCATCGACGGCGTTAGAAATTAGTTCCCGCAAGAAGACTTCGTGGTCTGTGTATAGAGACTTCTTGATAATCGGGAAAATGTTCTCGGTATGGATTGTGATTGTTCCCTGTTCTAAAACTGTCATAATTTTTCTCTGTGATGACTGCTAATTGCTGATAAGTAGGTGGTGACAAATAAACATTAGGTGGGGAGGGCGGGTTTCGCACTCATCTTCTGGTTTGTATCAGAAATTATTAGCTCAACCCGCCCCTACAAGATACTATGTTTTTTTGCCGTTACCTACTTAGCTACTTAATGATTTTGGGCGATCGCGCTATCTTTTGCCAAAGGGATTACCCTAAAAAGATGATTCGGTTTCCCTCACATAGTAACTCACAAAGGCAACCGCAGGAGAAAGGTGCTACCGGAACCCAATTCGCTGCGGGCGCTGAGGCTGCCGCGGTGTGCGCGGGCGATGGTTTGGGCGATCGCCAATCCGAGCCCCGAACCGCCTGTATGGCGCGATCGATCGCTATTAACTCGGTAAAATCGATCGAATATTCGCGCTAAATCTGCCGCCGCCATCCCAATACCCGTATCTTGCACCTGAATTATCGCCTCCTGGTGACTGCAATCTAAGATAACTGTGATTGTTCCCCCAGCCGGAGTATATTGAATGGCATTCACAATTAAATTAGTAACTAAACGGTAAAGTCGATCGGCATCTCCGACAACATTCAATTGCTGCTGTACGCGCATTTCGGATGTTAGCGCTACCTGGGAGGCGATCGCCAAAGCCGCCAATTCCTCCACTAAATCGCTAACCAAGTCATTCAAACAACAAAGCTGAGGGCGATCCTCTTCGAGGGCTTCGCTAACGGATTTTGCTTGAGAGTCCATCCGCGCCAACAGCAACAAATCAACCACTAACTGAGTCAATCGTCGGTTTTGGCGATCGACTGTTTGCAAAATTTCCCGCGCTTCTTTCTCATCCAATTCAGGCATCAACAGCGCTGATTCTACTGTTGCTTGGGATGCCGCTAAAGGCGTCCGCAATTCGTGGGCAGCATCCGCCGTAAACTGTTGTATTTGTCGGTAAGAAGAATAAATGGGTTTCATTGCCAATCCTGCCAGCCACCAACTAGAAAAGCCTACTAAAATTAATGCTGTCGGCAATCCCAATTTCAAAACCAATTTTACTGTATTGAGATAACTATTGAAATCTTGCAAACTTCGCCCTACTTGAAAATATCCCCAATTTTGCTGTGTTTTAGTATGCAGCAATACAGATATCTGGTGATAAATATTGCCTTGGCTGTCAGCAATTGTTTGCCAGTGTTGCGAGTTAAATATCGGCGGCAATGCTTCGGGATAAGCGCCTGCTGTTGCAATCAAATTTCCTGAGTTATCAAATAAACGGATATAGTAATAGCTTTGGTTGAGCGCGCTTAAAATATGGCGGTTTGGCAACTGTTCTTTAATGCCGTCAACTCCAATTACATGGAGATTTGGCAAAAGTTCATTGACGATTGGTTCCAGCCGTCCGGGCTGCTGTAGCTTGATTTCGAGGCTATCGTGGAGTGTCCCCGCTACCGATTCTAACTCACGATCTATGGCGATCCAGTGCGCGTGGGCGATCGCCCGATATACCCCAAATCCCAGCAAGCTTAAAATCAAACCCATTACTGCTGCGTAGGAAATGGCTAATTGCCAGCGAGTGCGGTTAAATAGTTTATTTTGATTCACATTAAATTCACTAAATCTTAATATTTAACGATGTATATCGTAGGGGCGGGTTAACCAAAAATATCGGCAAAAAACAAACAATCTCAAAAACCCGCGCTACCCAACGATAAATCTATATCTCTCCCCTTTTCATCCGGTATCCGACGCCGTGGACGGTTTCAATTAAATTCGCGCAACCAAATGATTCTAGTTTGCGCCGCAGCAAGCGCACTTGAGCGGCTACTACATTGCTAAAGGTATCTGCGCTGGCTTCCCATATCTGATTCCGAATTTGGTCTGTGGTGACAATTTGGTTCGGATGTTTCATCAAATATTCTAACAGTTGAAATTCTTTGTTTGTCAGCGAAATTGTCGGATTTTTGCCGTTTCCAGCGAGATGACAAGCCGTGCGATTCCCGCAATCTAAGGCGAGATTTCCGATTTGTAGCTGTTGAGGCTGTATTTGGGGCGATCGCCTTTGCAACGCCCGCAACCTTGCTAACAGTTCCGCCATCCCGAACGGCTTAACTAAATAATCGTCAGCCCCGGCATCCAATCCCGCGACTTTATCTTCCATCCTGTCTTTGGCTGTCAGCATCAAAACAGGTAAAAAACTATGTTGTGCGCGCAATTTGTGCAGCAGTTCTATTCCCGACAATCCCGGAAGCAACCAGTCAAAAATGGCTAGGGTGTATTGCGTCCACTGACTGTCTAGATATTCCCAAGCTTCATTTCCGTCCTGGGCCCAGTCAACTATGTATTTTTCTTGCTTCAAAGTGCGATCGATCGCTTTTCCTAAATCTGGCTCATCTTCAACTAGCAAAATTCTCATAAGATTAATTTAAAGCGGTAAATCCGTATACCTTGTTAGCCGCCAATAGCACTAAACCCTACCTGCTAGGCTCGCATAGCTGCATGAAATCAGCATGAAATTTTCTGAGTTCGCATAAAAAGATAACAGTTGACAATAATTGACAACAAGCGGCAAATGTCTTATACTCGAATGCGACCCAAGTTTTGAGAATTATTTTCAAGAAGTATGGCAGACTTATCCGATCGTTCCGCGATGAAAAAGCCGGGACACTGGAGCCGCCGCCAACTCCTACAGCTAGGAATAGCTGGTGCTGGGGTAGCGGGCGGCGCGATCGCACTGCAAAATTTGACCCAAAAACGATCGGCTGCGGCGAGAATACCGCCCATGCCCGCCGATGCTGTCGCAGCTAGCACCATCAACCCGATGCAAATTGCGCGGGATTTTGATTACGGCACGGTGACGCGGGAAAACGGGCGCACGGTGCGGGAATTTCGCATGGAAGCTAATACTTCCGTAGTGAAGCTTAACAGCGCCGTTACTTTCAACACTTGGAACGTGAACAATCGCGTGCCGGGGCCGACATTGAGGGCAACTGAGGGCGATCGCATCCGCGTCATTTTTTCTAACCAAGCGGGACATTCTCATTCGCTGCACTTTCACGGCTTTCATACGACAGAAATGGATGGCATTAAACCGATCCGAAACGGTGCGGCATTTATCTATGAATTCGATGCCGAACCCTACGGCGTCCATCTATATCACTGTCACGTTGCCCCCGTAACGCGCCACGTCGGTAAAGGACTATATGGAATGTTCATTATCGATCCGCCAAGACCCCGCCCTCCCGCAGACGAAATTCTTTTAATCATGGGAGGATATGACGTAAACGACGATGAAATTAATGAACTTTACGCTTTTAACGGGCTCCCACATTATTATATGGAAAACCCGATTCCCATATATAAAAATCAGCTAGTCCGGCTGTACGTTCTCAACATGATTGAGTATCAAGCGGCAGTGACTTTTCACCTGCACGCCAACTTTTTTGACGTATATCGCACGGGAATGACTTTAACTCCCAGCGAAAGAGCCGATGTAATTACAATGGGTGTAGCTGAACGGCATATTTTAGAGTTTAGCTACGGCTACGGCGGAAAATATATGTTTCATCCCCATCAAGATGCGATCGCCGAAGCAGGCTGCATGGGTTTATTTGAAGTCATCGCTTAAGCCAAATCGCGATCGAGCGAGTGCGCCGATTAGAGTTAAGAAAGTCTTAAATTATCTACCAAAATTTCTCACAAATAGGTAGAATTAGTAGCTCGCGAATAATTGAGAATCTTTATTAATAGCTTGCTATCCCAACTGAACCAAACGTAAAAATCATCAACTGCCATGTTACCATCCTTTCGTTTATTACCGACAGCAACTGCTACAGCCATCCTCGTTGCTCTGGCTGGTTGCGTTTCCACCCCCACCGCCAGCAACACCGGCAGCACCGCCTCACCCGCCGCCACAGCTAGTCCCGCAGCAGCAAGCGGTCACAGCATGAACCACGGCGCCAAGGGTGCGATTAACATCAATAATGCCCTGCTTTCCGAGTTAGATAAACTCGAAGCCAAGTTAGGAGTACCGGCACTTTCTAACAAGATTCAAGCCAGCCGTCCTTACGGGAAAGTCGAAGAATTGGTCTCCAAAAATGTCATTACTAAACCCCAATTCGACCAAATTAAAGACATGGTGACTATTGAAGATGTGGTACTAACAGGTGAAGCCAAAGATGTAGACTACATGACTAAAATGGGCTTGATGAAAGGGCATCTTTTGGTAGCCAAAGAACTTTTGGATCAAGGCAAACCCGATCAGGCAGAACCGCACATCGGTCACCCGGTAGAAGAAATTTACGCCGACGTGCAAGACCAGCTTCAAGAACGCAAAATCCCCGAATTTAAGACGAGTTTAATTAAATTGCAGGACTTAGTTAAAGCAGGTGCAAAAGATCCGGCTCAAGTCAATGCAGAATTTACCGCATCAATGCAAGCTGTAGATGGAGCGATCGCAGCTCTTCCCGAAGCGGAGCGCAAAGATCCGAAATTCGTGCTGCAAGTGATTAACGGCTTGCTAGATACAGCTAATTCCGAATACGGAGCGGCAGTTGCTAACGGCAAAATTTCCGCAATTATTGAATACCAAGATTCGCGGGGTTTCGTCATGTACGCGGAAATGCTGTACCAAAATATTGCCGCTCAAGTGGCTAAAACTAACCCGGAAATCGACAAAGCAATTGTTGCCAACATGACTGAACTTAAGGCAAATTGGCCAACTGCGATCGCGCCGCCAGCCCCGGTAAAAACCACCGAACAAGTCGCCTTGCTAATTAAGGCGATCGAGAACGACAGCCAAAAAGTTCTCAAACCCGCATCCTAAAAAAGTTAACTCAAACAGCCGACGGTAATTGGTAAAAAATCTACCAATTACCTCCACATATTACCTAAACTAAAAAGATGAATTTTAGCGAAGCATTGCCCACATTTGTAATTACTCTCCGCGAAGGAGTCGAAGCCGCCTTAGTTGTCGGAATCGTTCTCGCTTGCCTCAAAAAGTCGGGACAAAGTTATTTAACTCCTTGGGTTTTCGGCGGTGTCGGCGTCGGACTTATTGCCAGCGCTTTGATAGGTGTACTGTTCGGCTGGACTATTCAAATTTTGTCGGCATCCAATCAGCCTTTTGCACCGATTATGGAATCTCTACTAGAGGCAACCTTTGGGGTTTTAGCAATAGCAATGCTGAGCTGGATGCTGCTCTGGATGACCAAGCAAGCGCGATTTATGAAAGCCGAAGTCGAAGGCGCAGTAAGTGCTGCCTTAACGCAAAACTCTCATGCAGGTTGGGGCGTATTTAGTTTAGTTTTGATTGCCGTTTTGCGCGAAGGATTTGAAACTGTTTTGTTTGTTGTCGCTAAGTTTCAACAAGGCATTCTTCCAGCCATCGGCGCTTTGGGAGGAATACTTTCAGCCGCCGGAGTTGGCGTGCTGCTGTTTAAATGGGGAGTAAAAATTAATATCCGCCTGTTTTTTAAGTATATGGGCATTTTACTGCTCTTTATTGTAGCGGGTTTAGTGGTATCTACTTTGGGATTATTTGACAGCGCGGTGAATATTTTATCGCAAGCCAATCGCGAGTCAGCAGGGATGTGTTTCTATTACGAAAGATTTGCGAAAGTGCACTCTTGCATTCTCGGGCCGATGGTGTGGAATACCTCGAAAGTGCTTCCCGAAGAAAAGTTTCCCGGCTTGTTGCTGAGCGCGATGTTTGGATATACGGATAAGTTTTATTTGGTGCAAGCGCTGGCTTATTTCACGTTCTTAATGACCGTTGGCGGGATTTATTTTCAAAGTTTGGGCGGTCGAGTCTTCTTTCCGTTCAAAAAAACTCAGGTAACGAAATAGGAAATTAACTGCGATTGACCTACAGGGGGCATCTATCTAGGAACGTAGGGGCACGGGCGGGACGCCCGTGCCACAAGACCCGTGCCACAAGAAACGCAGATTTTGACTTTTTCAAGATGAGAGTATAACACAGAATTTGTGCTAAATTTTATTGCTCTTAGTAGGTTTGAATCCCAACTCTACCGAGGGGAACCTCTGCGTTTATTCCTACCATTTTACCAGAGATCGCGTACCCCCAGTTGTGGCTGTAACCGGGTGTATTAATGCCGCGCATATAAATTGAGATGGTGGTGTTAGGAGCGACTGGTTGAGCAAAAACTACGGTGGCTTTTTGGTTATTGACAGAAACTTGAGTCTCGATTTTCTGATGGGATTGATTTTTTACCTCAATTCCTCCGCTGATTCTCAGATCGTCTGGAAGGGCGATCGCAATTTCCGAAAGCGCTCTTCCCTGAACATGAACATCAAAACGATGAGTAGCACCCTGAAAGCCAGCTCTATTAGGAGTTGCAGCGCTACCAACCAGGTGAGGAACATTAGCATTTTGCGTGGCTCCTCCCGCAATAGTAGCAGGGGCATTAGATGCCAGCAGGAAGGCAAATACAGCAGCATAAATTAACTTTTTCATCGCAGTCTTCCCTGAAAGATTAACTAATTATTGTTCTTATTTATTAGCTTGGCTGTCAGGAATGAAATACAGATGAAATTTTAGCTACTTAAAAGGGAATTATTCAATTCTAACTTAACAGGATTTACGAATGGGTGGCTAGAAACCCGGTTTCTACGAAAATCTTGCGACGAGTCACGAGAAATCTACGAAGAAACCAGGTTTCTGACATCAGCGTGCGTCAGTCCTATTAACAAAATCCCGGTCGATCAAACGACCGGGTATCCACAACTAAATTGAACTAAAACTACTGAGTGAAAGTAAAACGACCGTCCACTTTTTCTCCCTTAATATCCGCATTCACCTTCACAGGATACTGACCGGCACCTTTGACTGGAAACACAGCAGTGTAATGTTTGTCTGCCGGATCGTATTTGAAGGCTAGCGTTTGCTGCTTTCCATTCGGCAACTGCACTTGAGCGGACACTTTAGCATCAGCGACTGTTTCCTTTTTATCGCCTTTTTGCAGGTACAAATCTAAGTGAGTTCCGGTAGATTGTTTTTCAGGTACAAACTCTAAATGGTAAGCTCCAGCATTGACAACTTGACCGCCTTTAGCTCCTTTTGCAGCGGCGGGAGCGGAAGACGCAGGTTTTGAGGCAACAGGAGGGGGTGTTGGAGTTATTTTTGTATCGCTTGCTTCGTCGCCTTTACCGCAAGCTCCCAAAAACAGCAATCCGACACTGGCTAGAACAATTAAACTTGACTTGATGGTTTTCATGTGATTTACTCTTTGCGGACAATGATTTGTAGATTATGGCATTTTAAAACAGGGCGTCAAGGAAAATTATCAAAAATTATTCCGCAATTAGCCAGCATCATTGTTAAAAAATTGCTTTGACTGCTTTTCCATCTTTTCCATCTTTAATAACAGGGACAGATTTCTTGGTAACAAAAAACCTGCCAAACTGAGCATACAAAGCTGGCAAAACTAGCAGCGTCAAAGCAGTAGAAGTAAACAATCCTCCCAGCACTACCACTGCTAAGGGTTGCAGGATTTCTTTACCTGCGCCGCTGCCAATTACTAGAGGCACCATTCCCAAGGCTGATGATAAAGCAGTCATCAAAATTGCAACTAGGCGCTCCATAGAACCCTCAACCAAAACTTTTTCTAAGGACATACCCGCAGCTAATTTATTGTTGTAATTGTCAACTAGCAGCAGTCCGTTGCGAGTAGCTACCCCGAATAAAGTGATAAATCCCACCATTGAAGCCACTGAAATAATGCCGCCACCAAGTGCGACAGAAATCACGCCGCCGACTAATGCTAAGGGTAAGTTTATCATAATCATGGCAGTAGCAGCAATCGATTTGACAGCAAAGTAAATCAGGATTGTAATAGCGACAAAGGCTAATATGCCAGATAGTAATAAAGTTTGGCTTGCCTTTTCTTGCGCTTGAAATTGACCGCCGTATTGAATGTAATATCCCGCAGGCAATTGCACCTGTTGTTTGACTTGTTTGCGAATATCCGCAATTAAAGAGCCTAAATCTCGCCCTTTGACATTAGCAGAGACGACTATTAATCGAGAGACATTTTCGCGGTTGATGGTATTTGGGCCTGTGCCGTAGTCAACTTTGGCGACTTGTGCGAGGGGAATTTTCGCACCTGTGGGAGTATCAACTAACAAATTGCGGATAATATCGAGATTGTGCCGATCGCCCTCTGGCATCCATACAACCAAGTCAAACACCTGCTGTTGCTCTAAAACTTGAGATACCACCCGCCCATTGAGAGCAGTTTCGATGATTTCGGCTAAGTCTCCCACAGCTAAACCGTAACGCGCGGCAGCAGTGCGATCGAACTTAATCTGTATTTGCTTAATTGGCACTTGCGGTTCTAGCTGCAAGTCCACAACGCCAGGAATGTTAGCCACAGCAGCTTCTACCTGTTTGCCGATCGCCCTTAACTGTTCCAAATCGGGCCCAAATACCTTAACTGCGATCGCACTTCTGACACCCGACAGCACCTCATCCATCCGGTGAGAAATAAAGCCGCCAATATTAGCAGCAACACCAGGTATTCTTGCGAACTCTTCCCGCAGTTTCTCAATCATCTTTTCCCGGTTCTTCACCCCATCTTTGCTAATCTCTACATCCAATTCTCCAAAGTTGACACCTCCTACATCACTATCCCCAGTAGCACGTCCAGAACGCAAAGCTAAAGCTTCAAAATTAGAGTCATCTTTGAGAGCATCTTGGATAGCAAAACTTGCTTGATTTGTCGCACTCAAAGACTGACCCGGATACAGAGAAGTAGAAACAACCAAACTGCGTTCCTGAAACTCCGGTAAAAACACCTTTCCTAAACTCGGTAAAATCACCATTGAAGCCACAAAGGCAACAACAGCTATTACCAAAATAATCTGAGGAAAGCGAATAGAAAACATCAAAGCTGGACGATACAATTGATGAGATTTGCGAGCAACCCAAGTTTCATCGGGAGGCAAAGGGCGATTCACCAATAGCAAAGCACAAAGCGCCGGAGTCAAAGTCAGCGCGACTAAAGTAGAAGCGACAATCGACAGCAAATAGGACAATCCCATCGGTGCAAAAATCCGACCTTCCACGCCAGAAAGCGCAAATATTGGTGCAAAAACTACAGCAATAATTACAGTAGAAAACAACACGCTGACTCGAACTTCAACGGAGCCATTAAACACTACATCCAGCGGCGGTACAGGCGTTCCCGCTTGCTGGTTTTCCCGCAAGCGGCGGTAGACATTTTCCATGTCAACAATGGCATCGTCTACCACCGAACCAATTGCTACAGCTAGCCCTCCCAGCGTCATCGTGTTGATGCCTTGCCCCGTCCAATCTAGAATCATCATTCCTAACAGCAAAGACACAGGTAAAGCGCTGAGACTGATGATTACAGTGCGCCAGTTCATCAGAAATAAAATTAGGACAACCGAGACAATGATAATGCCATCGCGCAGGGCATCTCTGACGTTTTCAATAGAAGCTTCAATAAAATTTTTTTGACGGAAAGTAACAGTAACTTTGACATCTTTAGGCAAGCTAGATTTAATTTCGTCCATGGCCGCTTCAACCGATCTCGTTACTGCGGGCGTGTCGGCGGCGGGCTGTTTGTTAACAATCACAATTATCGCTTTTTTGCCGTTAAAACTGGCGTCGCCGCGTTTAATGGCTGCACCGATTTTCACGTCGGCTACCTGAGAGAGCAAGACTGGCGTACCGTTGCGGGCTGCGATCGCAGATTTTTTCAAATCTTCTACGGACTCAATTCTCCCGACACCCCGAATTAACAACTCTTCGTCTGGGGTGGTTAAAAATCCGCCGGGACTATTGACATTTGCCTTTTTTACTGCTTCAGTAACTTGCAGCAAGGAAACATTAAATTGTTTGAGTTTTGCGGGTTCAACTAACACTTGATACTGCCGCTCGTCTCCGCCAAATATCACAATTTGTGTCACGCCCGGTACAGCCAGCAGCCGATTTTTTACTTGCCAGTCAACTATCCGCCTCACTTCCATCAAATCTGTTTTGGCTGTTGAACTTTCTATTTTAGATGGGGATTTATTCTCTGTTTCTGTTTCAACTGTAAAAGCATATTTGATAATCGCTCCCAACGGAGAGTTTACGGGCGAAATTTGTGGGGTTTGTACGCCTTGGGGAAGTTGACTTTGAGCTTGCTGCAACCTTTCTGTTACTAATTGGCGGGCGCGATAAATTTCGGTATCCCAACCAAAGATGACTTTAACAACCGAAATGCCTACAGCAGAAGATGAGCGGACTATTTCGACGCCGGGAGTGCCGTTGATCGCGCTTTCGATCGGTCTAGTTACTAAAGATTCTACTTCTTCGGGGGCTAAACCGGGGGCTTCGGTTTGAATTTCGACTTGGGGAGGAGCAAAACTGGGGAAAACATCAAGCGGCATTTGTGTCAGAACCCTCATTCCCCATAGGGAAATGACGATTGAGGCGATTACTACTAGCCACCGTTGGGCGATCGACCATTTAACAATAGAATTGAGCATATCTTCAAGCGCTCCGGCTGCTGTAGCATTCTCCGCGATTATTGAGCTAAATAGTGTTAAATCGCCATTTAACCTAGGTTGACATCCCAAAATGAAATCAGGATGAAATCTTCTAACTTTCAGACAAATATTCGTATTCTGGCATTAGAAATTAATAGCTTTACAAAACTTAACACTTTTTCTTTGGACTCTATAGCCAACTTCAGGGTTTATGCTATTTACGATCGCAAATAAACTTTGCGATCGTAAATTCACAGGTAAAAATTCATGACTAAAGCAACTCAGACCAAACGATTCACTTTCGCAGCTTTGACGGCAGTTCTTTTGACAGCAGGTACAGCCAGTATTGTCTTTGCAGCAAGCCCCTGTACTACTCCTACCCCTGACTGCCCCCTAGCTAATTGCAGTAAATAATCCTTATTTCCCCCGCTGCGTGTAGATGCCCTCGCGGGTTTTGAGCAGCGGCATCACCAAGGGAATATCCGACAGCAGCACTAGCTCAGTTTTGAGTTAGTGCTGTTGTGCGATCGGATTATACTTCTTAAAGAGTAGTTCAATGAATGCAAATATTTACAATATTAGACTTGATAGTTTAAGCTATAATTACTAGCGGTAAGTTACCCAAAAGTTATGGTGACAGATCGTGGAAAAAACTTGTAAAGCATTATCTCAAAATCAACTGCTAAAAATTGGACAACTGGCAGAAAAAACCGATGTAGCTGTGGCAACAATTCGATATTATGAAAGCTTGGGGTTGTTAGAACTAGCCCAAAGAAGTGAAAGTGGCTACCGACATTACGATCGCGAGGCCATTAAGCGCGTACAATTTATCAAGAAAGCTCAATCCCTACAGTTTTCCCTTTCAGAAATTCAGCAAGTGCTGGGAGTTCGCCGTCAAGGAAGTCCTGCTTGCCCGCTTGTGCGAGACCTACTCACTCAGAAAATTGCTCATCTTGAGGAGCAGATTTATCGGATGACAGCGCTCAAGACCGAGCTAGAAACCTATCGAGAAAGTTGGGCAGATAGACCCCTAGACGATCCTTGTAGCAAAGAACTTTGCAGTTTGATTGAAGAAGTTGCTTCCACAACAGCAGGCAACAAAAAAAAATCAGGATTAACCAAGACAGGAGTGATGCAGAAACCGGGTTTATTTTAGGTAATATAAAATTTTTTAGGTTTCGCTTAATCTTTCCAAGTTCTTGACATTTGCCCTCTAAAGTGAAATCGTCAACTCACATTGAATGGATTTGACGGTGAAAACTTCAACTAAAATCATGTGTGTTGACAATTTAAGCAACGACGAGGTTAATCAAGACTCGTTCTCAAATCTTGCAAAGTTCTTGACTTTTGCACTTTATAGTGAAACTACCAACCTAAATCAAGCAACTTTTACACCATGAAAACCTCAACAAAAATCGCTTTAGCAGCAGCTTTGGTAGGTACTTTAGGATTCGGTGGATTAGTCCGAACTGTGTACGCTTCGCCAGCAAAATCTGAAGTGGCCGCCATGCCTCCCAATAGCAGCAATCCCAAAGCAGAAGCCAGTGATGGCGACGGCGAAACTAACGATGATGCCAAAGAAAACCAACAATCAAGTCGCCTGCAATCTCTAGCTAAAATTACACCGCAACAGGCACAAGCAGCAGCGGAAGCAGCTAAAGGTGGCACAGCAAGTCGCGTCAAATTAGAAAACGAAGATGGCAATGTTGTGTACTCAGTTGCGATCGGTCAGCAGGAAGTAAGTGTAGATGCCGGTAACGGTAAAATTCTTAACACAACCAACGTCAAAACTGAGAGCAATGAGAGCGTTTCTCCCCGCAGCAGCGTTCAAGTTTCTGAGGCTGCTGGTGGCGATGGCGATGGGGAAACTAATGATGATGCCAAGAAGTAAATTCCGAACTAATTCGCTTTCTTGAGGCAACAAATAGAATAGGGGCAGTGCTATGAATGCCTGCCCTTACTTGGGGAAATATCCCAGATTTAGAACACTCAACAATAAACCCAAAAGAGAAATCTTATGAAGAAGATACTAAACAGGGTTCCAGAGGTTACAGGTTCCTTCTGGATTATTAAGGTTCTGGCAACCACAGTAGGTGAAACTCTGGCTGATTATCTGTCGGTAAACCTGAAACTTGGTTTAAGCGTTACATCCTATGTTATGAGCGCTGTGTTACTGATTGCGCTTTTGAATCAGTTTAGGCTTAAACGGTATGTCCCAGTGAGTTACTGGATTGTAGTCGTTTTGATGAGCATCACTGGCACACTAATTACCGATAGATTGGTAGACGAGCTGGGAGTTAGCTTGATGACAATTAATATACTTTTCAGTGTTGTATTGTCTGCCGTTTTTGGGCTGTGGTATTCAAACGAAAAAACATTAGCTATGCACTCCATCAACACAGCAAAAAGAGAGCTATTTTATTGGGCTGCTATCTTATTTACGTTTGCCTTGGGTACCGCAACAGGAGACTTTATAGCAGAGGCTTTGAAGCTGGGTTATGCACAATCAGCGCTAGTATTCGGCGTTTTAATTGCGATAGTAGCCACTGGTTATTATTACTTCAGAATGAATGCTGTCTTGGCATTTTGGATAGCCTACATCTTGACTCGTCCACTGGGAGCATCTACTGGCGATTTATTGTCACAACCTACTACAAATGGTGGTTTTGGTTTTGGTACGGTGGGAACAAGTATGCTTTTTCTTTCTATAATCATGAGTCTGGTTATTTACTTAAGCCTTAAGCAGAAGAAACTAGCCCCAATGCCGATCGACCAACAAGACTGATCAACTATCAAATCATCAGATTACCTTTACTGTTACAAGTCAGCTAGGCGTGGGCAGTTGTTTCACGGTGCAATTGCCACATTACCCCTGGTAAACACAAATGCAATCAATCTTTCCGAGTTCTTGACATTGATCATCTAGAGTGAAGCCGCCAAAGTACCATAACCCGATCGCAAAAATGAGCAAACTTCCACAAATCACCGCGTTTTTCTGGGTCATGAAAATCTGTGCAACCACTCTGGGAGAAACGGCAGGAGACCTTTTGTCGATGACCATCAATGTGGGCTATGCAGTTAGTTCTCTGATATTGATTGGAGTATTTTTAATTTCTCTTGTGACTCAATTGACCTCGAAAAGCTATAACCCATTGCTTTATTGGACTGTCATCCTTTCAACCAGCACGGCTGGTACAACGATGTCAGATTACATGAATCGTACTTTAGGGCTTGGCTACACTACAGGGTCTGCAATTTTAATTACTCTTCTTTTGGCTATTTTTGCGTTTTGGCAATTCAGTGTTGGGTCTCTATCTGTCAAAAACGTCAAAACACCTAAAATTGAGATGCTTTATTGGACTGCAATTCTAATTTCAAATACTTTGGGTACTTCCTTGGGCGATTTCCTGGCTGATACTTCTGGACTTGGATTTGCAGGAGGAGCAATCCTAATTTCTAGTTTGCTTGCCGTGGTATTGGCAGCATATTATTATACTCAAATTTCGCCAGTTTTGTTATTTTGGATCGCGTTTGTACTCACCCGACCTTTTGGTGCAACTCTTGGGGATGTGATGACAAAATCACAGGAAAAAGGCGGTCTAAATTTTGGTACGGTCGGCTCATCTATAGTCCTGCTGTCAATACTTTTAGTCTGTATCGCCTTCACAACTTTCAATCATAGAAAACTCATGGGGACTGTGGCTGCGAACGATGAATAAAATTGGTTTGTAGTGAGGACTTTAGTCCTTATATTTTTATTAAAACTGAAGTTTTTACTACAAACACCTGCTGATTGCGAGGAACTAACCAAACATTATATCATAGGGTAGCTGGATTTTTACCACAATCACAAGCTACCCTTTGGTATTCGCTCGAATTGAGCAAAGTAATACTAGACTTGTCTGGTTTGTAACCTCAGCATTGCGATGCAGAGCATCAGCCAAAGATAGCCGATTCCATAGCCCGCAATGATATCTGTTGGCCAGTGTACTCCTATATACATCCTACTCAGGCCAATAAGGGCGATCGTCAAAACAGCTAAAGTATATATTAATTTGGAAAACTTCGGAAAATGAGCGGAAAGTAGGTAAGCTAGAAACCCATACATTACAAAACTTCCCAAAGCGTGGCCGCTCGGAAAACTAAAGGATGTTTCTGCAATTAAACTCGGAAAAAGATGTGGACGAGGTTTAGTAAAAAATAACTTCAATCCAGTATTGAGAATGAAGGCTCCCAAACAAGCAAGAGCAAAAAACTTAGCTTCCTCGCGGTGATGCTGCCACCAGAGAATTCCCAGCGTGACTGCCACAATAACTATGACTACACTGGCATCGGCAAGCTGAGTAATTGTTAGCATCACAGCATCTAGACTCGGATTTGCATACCCATGCAGCCAGTACAGCCAAGAACTATCAAAGGCAAAAGCTTCTCGTTCTAATACTTCTTGAAATAGCCACGCTAAAATAAAACCGATCAGCAGACAACTGGCAAGTCCAACTACACCAATTGTCACAATTAAAGTGTTTAAGCGAGGGTTTATATGCTGCAACCAAAACTCATAAGACTTGCGTAACATAATCAATACAACTCAAGAAAGTTCAAGCCATGTATAGTTTATATCATACTTTTTCAATAGTTTGTTGTTTTTACAAAACATCAATAAAGCGATTTATATTAAATGATTTAAAAAGAGTTACAGGGCAATTTCACAGTGAAGCAACTGCCAACTCCTAGCTGACTGGTGAGAGTAATTGAGCCGCCGTGATTTTGGGCAATGGTTT
Source organism: Cyanobacteriota bacterium (assembly GCA_025362325.1). Taxonomy (GTDB): domain Bacteria; phylum Cyanobacteriota; class Cyanobacteriia; order Cyanobacteriales; family Microcoleaceae; genus Microcoleus. Next base: position 17,618 of record JANYGO010000386.1, read on the forward strand.
GGGCGATCGCTAATCCCAAACCCGAACCCCCATTCCAATAGGAACGAGATTCATCTGCTCGCCAAAACCGCTCAAAAACCAGCTTAATCTGCTCTGGTGCAATGCCTACACCCGTATCTCGCACGCTGACTGTGCAATATGAACCGAGATGGTTTGCTGTGATTTCAACTGTTCCTCCCGATCGCGTGTAGTGCAGTGAATTTTGAATCAAATTGGTGAATAGTCGGGTTAGTTGACTGGAATCACCTACTAAATTAATATTTTCTGTTAACTGAGGTTTTAAATTAATTTGTTTGACTTCTGCGTGAGACTGATAAAGCTGGACTAAGTTCTCCAAAATAGCAGTTAAGTTGACAGTATCTTTACTGATGCTGGTAACTTTATCAGTTCGTGCTAACAGCAGCAAATCTTCGGTGAGCCGCGTCATCTGATTAGCAGCACTAGCAATAGCCTGGAACTTTTCGGCATCTGACTCTCTCATTCCGTCTGGATATTTGAGTGCTACGGCTAGATTACTTTTAATAGCCATCAAGGGGCTGCGAAATTCGTGAGAAGCATCAGCGGTAAACTGCTTTAAACTTTGAAAACTCTCCTCAATTGGCTGCATGGCTAGACGAGTTAAAATAACTCCGCCAACACCACTAAAAATCAAGGCTATAACAATTCCAATTCCTAGCCCTAAATCTAATTTTTTCAAAGTTTCATCAATTTCTTCGAGAGATTGACTTACTCTGATATAGCCGATTAGCTGACTATTTTTGCTATCATTTATTGGTAAAGTAACTACTTGAACTCGATTCTTTACCGTTTGAACTTGTACTGCATCGCTCAATGATAATGGTAAACTAAGTACAAACTTGCCTTGCTGAAATGTCGTGTTTCCATTCGTGTTAAACCATTGCAAAGCTTGATTTTTGTTAATCAAATTTTGTACCTTAAAGTCAGTGTCAATTTTAAGATGTCCGTTCTCCAATTCTGTATTAGCAGCGGCTCCTTCTCCTAAAACTGTCAGTTTATCTGTTAGCTGTTGGGTGAGACTGTGAGTGAAGATAACGCGGACACCTACCGCAAAAATACTTAAGATTGATGCCAGTATAAGGAGGTAAGAGAAGAGCAAACGATATCGGATTTTTTCAAACATAATTAGGACATAGAATCAGCTATAAAAATTGTAGCTATACGTGCAAAGCGTCAAGGAGTTTGATTTAATCATTAGTCAATACGCTTGGGTTAATACTATTTATTCCCCGGAGATCCCCCTAAATCCCCCGAAAGCAAGGGGGACTTAGAGTAACTTTTTGTCCCTCCCTTTTTTAAGGGGGAGTAGGGGCAAGCTAGAGAGGTATCGGCTTTATATGAACCGTATTGAGTTATTAGTGATTGCTGCTGAGTCGATAACCAATGCCGTAAACTGTTTCGATAAAATTTGCGGAACTTCCGGCTGCTTTGAGCTTGTTACGCAAATTTGTGATGTGAGTTTTGACTGTTCCTTCTCCTGAAGCTTTATCAAAATCCCACAATTTATCTAAAATTGCAGAGCGTGTTAAAACTTGAGTGGGACTTTTCAAGAAACATTCTAATATCATATACTCTTTGGGAGTTAAAAATAAAGCGTTTCCTGCATAAGTAACGGTGCAGCTAGCGGGATTGAGTTGTAAATCGCCGTGGGTTAGAATCAGGGGTTTGGTTTCTGGAATTCTCCGAGATAAAGCTCTAATTCGGGCGGCTAATTCTTCTAATTCAAAGGGCTTAACCAAGTAATCGTCAGCTCCTGCATCGAGTCCAATGACTCTATCTGAGGTTGTATCGCGTGCTGTCAGCATCAAGATGAGAACGTGAGAGCGATCGGCACGCAAACGCTTGCACAGTGCTATACCATCTAATTTGGGCAGCATTAAGTCTAACAAAATTAGATCGTAATTAGCCGATTGCGCATATTCCCATCCCTCCAGGCCATCAGTCGCTATATCTACAACGTGATTTTGATGCCTTAAATCCTCTGCAAGGGGTTTGGCAATGCGAAGATCGTCTTCAACTAGCAAAATCCTCATATTTTTGGCTCAAAATAATCAGAATCGGCGGTTTCAACCGCTTTTTACTTCAAACTCTTGACTTCTGACTCTTGAATTTTAACATGATGGTTATCATTATGTAACACCAATTCATCATCTAAAGCCGGTGTATGGGCGGAAACACCATTATTTGCATTGTTTGCAGAATCCGCTGCGATTGCTGGTGATTTGCGCCGATTTCCCCAAAATACGCCGGCTGTGAAAGTTAGGGAGGCGATCGCAATTCCGGCCCCAACTCCAGCCCACAAAGGCACGGGTAAATTATTAAAATCAACCTCTGTTACCTTGTTGGGAGTTGCCTCTTGCTTTTCCTCGGTTGTTGATGGCTTGCTGCCGCCCCGCAACGATTGTGCGTAAAGTTGAGGTGCGCGCTGGGTAACAATCAAATCTCCATCGAATAAACCGCTTTTAACTTCCACTAAATCCCCCGCAGTTTGACCGATTTCAATGTCAACAGCTTGATAAGCATCGCCATTTTGAACGTAAACGGTTTTTTTACCGCTAACATCGACTATCGCCGTACTCGGAATTGCTAAAATATTTGTGGCAGTTTTGTCGGTTAAAATCTCCAACTCAGCAAACAGTCCCGGCTTTAATTCGCCGTTACTGTTATCTAATTCTGCTTTCACCGGCACAACTCGCGTTTCTCCTTGGACGGATGAGCCAATTAAGGTGATTTTTCCTTTGAAAGTGCGATCGCCCAAATTAGCAACTTTCACCCTGACTTCCTGGCCCTGTTTTACCTGATTTAAGTCTTTTTCGTAGATATTGGCGGTGGCAAAAACACGGCTGTCA
>JANYGO010000391.1 GCA_025362325.1 Cyanobacteriota bacterium
GCTGTAATGTCTGTGGACGACTTCTACCAACTATTAATCGATCGCAATATCGTCACCCCGCCAGCAGATCCCGATGACGAACCTGCCGAACTCATACTAGCCAGCCTCCGCAACTCTATGCAGCAAGTTAAAGAAGGCAAATTGCATCCTATTTCCGAACTGTGGGATGGCATTGATGAGTGGCGAGTTCATACAGGAGGATGTTCTCCCATTGCATAGAGAATACGTCGTAGATTAACTAAACCTTCTCGATTTAAGCGTAAAATTTCAACCGTAGCCCTTTTTATAGGCGTTAAACCAATAATTAGAGTATAATCTTGATTCCAACTCAAATGTTCTTGCCAATTTTGTTGTCGGGGATGATAAAGATCGACCGTCGCTCCAGTCATGGGATCTTTCCCTTCAGTTTTGTTGTATTTATAGTTGTTACATCCTTGACAGGATAATGCTAAATTATCAAGCTTTCTGTCACCACCTTTACTTAAAGGTTGAATATGCTCGACAGAAAAAGTGTTGGTAGCAAATTTTTCCTGAGAATAGCAATATTCACAGCAATTTTTTGCTCTTGATCTAACTTCTTGTTTGAGTTGAAGAGTAAGTTTGCTATCAGTCATTATTAATTGGTTTGAGCCCCATTTGTGTAATTAAATTGGTAAGATAAACTTGACGTATTTGAGCTAACTGAGTTAAATATTCTAAGCGTTGAGCTTGATATTTTTCTACTTGCTCAGTTGATTCTAAGAGTTGTTGATACTCTGATTCTGTTAAAGTTTCTCGATCGCGTTTGTCAATTAATGCTTGATATAAATGTTGCAATTCTTCAGGCAAACCTTGATTAATTTTTAGCAATAATTCAGACTCTTGTGTTGGCAAACTAGGAGCAATATTTTTAGCGTGCAATTGGAGAACTTGCTCAATAAATTGCTCTAATTCAGGTTGACTTAATTGCTGAACGGCTTGAAGTAAATCTAAGGCTGAGATTTGGGCTTCTATTTGAACAGTGGGCATGATAAGTAAACACTTTTGTTTGAGATTTCTGGATATCTAGATCGTAACCGATCGCCGAACTGCTTTAGGTATTTATCAGGCGGATTGAGTTAATTTACTAACCACAACATCGGTATTATAGTTTATTTTGTGGTTCCCACAGACAGATAGACTCTGGTTTGAGAGGGCAAGTTTTGGGTGCGATCGGATTTCCGCCGAGGTAGAGAAAATACACTTTAGTCAAGGATTTTAGCGGTTTGATGTCGCTGATTTTATTGTGTTCGAGCAGGAGATAATTCAAGTTAGTCAAAGATTCTAGCGGTTTGATGTCGCTGATTTCATTGTTGTTGAGGTCGAGTGAAATCAGGTTAGTCAAGGATGCTAGCGGTTTGATGTTGCTGATTTCATTGTTGTTGAGGTTGAGATCGGTCAGTTTAGTCAAGGATTGCAATGGTTTGATGTCGCTGTCGCTGATTTGATTGTTTTCGAGCCGGAGATCAATCAAGTTAGTCAAAGATTCTAGCAGTTTGAGGTCGCTGATTTTATTGTCGCTGAGGTTGAGATCGGTCAGTTTAGTAAAGGATTCTAGTGGTTTAATGTCGCTGATTTTATTGTCGCTGAGGTTGAGATCGGTCTGTTTAGTCAAGGATTCTAGCGGTTTGATGTCGTTGATTTGATTTCTGATGAGTCCGAGATTAGTCAGATTAGTCAAAGATTCTAGCGGTTTGATGTCGCTGATTTGATTGGTGTCTAGGAAGAGCCGAGTCAGTTTAGTCAAAGATGCTAGCGGTTTGATGTCGCTGATTTGATAGCCGCCGAGGAGGAGTTCAGTGAGACTCGAAAGTTTCCGATCGGCCGCATCGCACTCAGTAGTCCCTGCTTCCTGCAACAGCACCTCAACAGTATGTTTGGTTTCAGGACTCAAATCATCTTTTTGGCGGCACCAATCAGCAAATGTTCGCCTATTGTTTCTCGGTTGCGGTTCGGAGACTAACGCGGAAGGTTTATTGTTTCCCGGTTGCTTCAGGGCGACTAACCCCGAAAATCCATTTCCACATGATCCGAGGCAGATCGCACTCAAAGCAAATACTATCAACCTTGATAAATTAATCTGTTTCTGTCCAACTATAAATCTCATCATCTGATATCCCTAATTTTCCGAATAAACAACGGCAGGTTTGCAAACTGTCACGAGACTGCCACAAAGTTCTAAAATAGCTCTGATATTAAACTTGTACCCAATAACTTTATCTCCCAAAACCCCCGAAAATACCCTATGAACCCCCCCGAACCTGACACTACCTCTCAAATGACCGATCGCGATCGCGCCAACCTCAGCCGCACGATCGATTACACTTCCATTCGATCGATACCAGAGATTTGGGCGATCGTCAAACAGAAATTTCCCCAAACCGTCGCCCTCCACGATCCGCACAGCAAGCCCGAAATCAAACTCACCTACACCGAACTCCACCAACAAATACAGCAATTCGCCAGCGGCTTGCAGGCCCTCGGCCTCGAACCAAATCCCGAAGAAGCAATCCCTCCCCGCGTCGCCCTCTTCGCCGACAACAGCCCCCGCTGGCTGATAGCCGACCAAGGAATCATGATGGCCGGGGCCGCCAACGCCGTTAGAGGCGCCACCGCCGACCCCGAAGAACTCCTCTACATCATCCAAGACAGCGGCAGTACCGCCTTAATAGTCGAAAACCTGGCATTACTCAAAAAACTGCAAGCCCGCCTC
>JANYGO010000068.1 GCA_025362325.1 Cyanobacteriota bacterium
CCGTTCTATCAAGACGACTAATTATCAAGAGTTAGCAAAAGCCAGAGAATTTGGATTTAATGAAATTACATCAGAAAATATTTGGAATTGGTTTACTCACTGCTGTTATTGTACCTCACCTTTGTAAGAAATGCTATAGTAATATTTCTTCAAATTCGGATTGCGGAGACTTAGGGCGTGTATTTTGGCAATATGGCGTACACATTGCCCTCAGCGGCATTTGGGCAACTGCATAAGCTTAGCATCCTGGCACCTATACATTGATAAAGCTAGTAGAAAAGGTTAATTGAGCTGAGATCAGGAGCATCCCGATGCGTCTTAAGAACGTTTTTTGTTTGAGTGCGCTCCGGAAAGTTCGCTGGCGCGCGTATGTAAGTGGGAGCTATTCGCCCCGCACTACAGACTTACAAAAAAAGGATGCTGTCTACACCAAGGAGAATACAAATGGTTAATCGTGTAGCGTTAGATATTCCTGAGACTGCCCCGCTGCCCAACTTGGCTGTGTTAGACACTGCAATGCTGTGGAAATTCTGGAAACTTTGCAGAATTAGTCTGGCTAGCGAATCAGTTGGATATGAATATCGTTTAATTACTGAAGCACAAAGTTTTTTTCAAAAAGAAATTGTCATAAATATAGATGATGCAGCGCCAAATATTGTTAATTCCCCAAAGCATTTAAATCAGGACACCAAAGCGACTCTTTTTTCTTATTTTCGCGCTCAAAATTCTGCGGTTGATCCCGCCCGCCGCGCTGCTGCTGGACTTTGTTTGAGATGCAATGTTTCTTACCCCCTACTCAAAGCTTGCCAAAAAATTGACAGTTTGTTCGGTGGTGAAAAAAGATTTACCTACAAGGATCTGCTGCCGTTTGTTCTTAATGACGATGGTAAAAGTTTAATCGTTCTAGATAAGGAAGCGAAAAGTCAACTTGTATTAGACGGCAATGCCAAAACTCAACCAACTAATTATAAGTTTTTCACTGTTGAGGTTTTGCGGACATTTAAGCCGGATTCCGGGTCGAGTATGAGCTTAGATAATTGGGCTTATTTCCAAACTAAACAAAATCCAGAAATTAAAGATTTTTTGTCGGAATTTGGGTTTAAGCATCTGAGCGACTGGGCAATTTTGAATCGAGCTAGACCAAAACAGATTGAAAGTTTGTCAGAGCGCGATCGCCAATTAATACAAGTCTTTCATGCAGTATACCGCCGAGACAGGCGCGAACACCGATCGCCAGGAGCAAAAAAATGTCCAGACCCCTCTAATTCTCAACTGCAAGAAATGCTAACTTCCTTGCAGAAGCAAAATGTCACTGTCAACAGTCATGCTGAGTTGATAGCGGAACTAAAACAGGTAGCGGTGCAGTTAAAGCAGTATGATGTTTGGAGTTGCAGAGAACCTTTGGAAATCCGCGATCCAGATACTGGAAACGAGGTAATTAGGCAGGATTTACCTCATGATTCCAGAGATGAATTTGATGTGGAAAAGCAAGAAATATCGGATTTTTTAGACCAACAGTTGAAGTCAGCTTTAACTCAGGCAATAGAGCAAGAGATTCGCGCTTGCCTGGCCAAGTTGGAAAAAAGCAAAAATTACGCGATTTTTGCTCAAAAGTTCATTCCGGGTTTGCAATTGTATTACTGTCAGGCAATGTCTCTCAAAGAAATAGTTCCATTATTAGGAATGACCAGTTGGGATCAAGCGAGGCGGATATTGAATCCGGGAGAAATTCTGAACAATGTACGCGCTCGTACTGTGGATCGGCTTCTCGATAACACGATCGCAAAAGCTCAAGAAAAAGGTCTGACTCAAATTCCCCCCGAGCCAGAATATCTCAAAACTTTGACAGAAGAAATGGAAGCTTTTGCTGATGCAGAAATTTTCCAAGAAGCTGCCGAAGAAATTAGAGCGGGGAAAAACCGCGAGATGAACAGCTTGTATGCTGAGAACCTTCGCATTTACTTTAACAACATAGCGCCACCTCAAACAGGAGTAGAATAATGATTAGTTCGTCGGTGAATTTAACAAGTGCGAGAATGTTGTTACCGGAAGTTATTTGGCTGGAACCAGAATATTTTGAGCTGGGAAAAAAGCTGAGCGACAAAGTAATAAGTGAATCTCGGCAGTGGCAAACTTATCTGAGTGCGCTAGCCGTACAAAGTTTTGAGGAGTGGTTGAGATGCCGGCTCCCCAAGCAAACAGTCAATCGAGATGAAATTGGCACTGTCAGTTATCTGAAAGTAGGTGAATTTAAACTTTGTATAATTGTCGCCGAACACTTTCTAGACGAAGTGGTGAGCGTACCTCAAGATGCGTTAGCGAAGCCCGCCCCTACGGGGGCTACGCCAACGAAGAGGATCGCCTCTAGGGAACAAACCTCTGACTTTTATACAGTGCTAGAAGTATTAGAGGAAGAGGAACAAGTAATTATCAGGGGTTTTCTGCATTACGACCAAATAAGTTATTATAGGAGTTTGCTGAATTTGCAAGCTTTACAAGACGGTTGTTATCAGCTACCGCTATCTTTATTTGATGCTGAACCGCATCACTTGCTGCTGTACTGTCGCTACTTAGCACCGACTGCTGTGACTCTACCTGTAGTTTTAGCAGCAGCAAAGGTAGAAGTCGATTTATCAGGATGTCTGAAGGAAAATAGAACTAAGTTGACTCAATGGTTGCAGGCTATTTTTGAGGAAACTTGGCTGTCAATTGATGCACTGATTGACCCGGAAGTAAATTTATCTTTAAATACTAGGAGTGTTAATTTGGGGGTAAAAAGGGGCAAGTTAATTGACTTGGAGATGCAGATAGACAGTCACAGTATGGCATTGCTGGTGAGTATTGCCAGAGGAGAACAGGCTCAATTAAGTGTTTGTATCCAGTTACATCCGACAGGGGGAAACAAGTATTTGCCATCTAATCTCAAACTAATTTTGCTATCTAAATCTGGAAAATTACTTCAAGAAGTCACTTCGCGAAGTCACGATAATTACATTCAACTTAAATCATTTAAAGGTGAAGCCGGAAAATATTTTAGCATTGAGGTTAGTCTGAACGATGTTAGCATCCGAGAAAATTTTGAACTGTGAAACGGCTAAGTTTGTTTGTGCGATCGCTCAATTGTTAAAAAACTGTTTAATTTCGGTAAAATCAGTTTTTATCGTATATTAGAGTGGAGTTAGCTGAAGTGCAGGCTACTTAGACGATTTCATATCTAATTCTGTGAAATAACCGTTATAAAGCTTCTAGTTAACACTTCAGTTCGATCGAGTTTTATGAGGACTGAAGTCCTGACTACAAACCAATTTAATTGTAGTTGTTCGATCGCACGCCAGATCATTTCTGACTCAAAACCTCCATCGCCAATCCCGCATCCCGTATGCGTCAGGCAAATAAAATTTATGTGGGAATTAAGCCCACATTCCGCACGTCAATTTGTAGTATGCCAAGTAATACGAAAATTCTGAGTTATTTGACGTTTGATTTGCGTATAAATACTTAGTTTTTTCTGTTTGGGTGTTTACCAAACTACCAAACAGGTGTAATAATTACATATTACATTTTGAAGTGCGGAATTTGGGATTAAGAATTGCGATCGATAACTACGTATTTTGACGGATAGAGCTGCTGTTTGGGGTAACATAAACCTATACATTGTTACTGCAACTGTTTAATAGTGCACTTGTGGCAATTCATATAGGGTCATCTTATGAGCAAGTCAGTTGTGATCGATCTGGGAAGCGGTGATTTAAGCAGCGGATTTCCAAGAGTTACCGCTCAACTTTGGACTGCTGGACATCCCCACCCGGAACAATTTATCGGCAGCTTGCCCCCCGCACCAAGCTTGATTGATTTGTATAGGAATTGGCAGTTAATTTACAATAACTTATGCTCTCGCAAACAATTGCTGTCTCCACCAGCGGTAGATGAAGATGATGACGAACTCGAAATCGATTCTGCCGGAATAACTAATGTCTCTCAGCTCAGTTTTGACGAAGTATGCCAACAGTTACAAGAAGGCATCAATACTTTATTGAAATCTCCAGATTTCATTAATATTGAATTGCAACTGCGCTCTGCACTCAACCCATCAGAAGACATTCAGGTAATTATTGAAACGGGCGATGAATTGCTGCGACAATTGCCTTGGCACAGATGGGATTTCTTTAAAAATTATCCCCAATCAGAAATGGCTTTGAGCGTACCGGAGTATAAACGCGCTACACCACCGCGCTCGAATGTTGGAAAAAAGCAAGTTAGAATTTTAGCAATTTTGGGCAACAGTCAAGGTATTGATTTAGAAATAGAAAGTGTATTTCTCAAAAATTTAGACGATGCAGAAATCAAGTTTCTTGTCAACCCGTCGCGCCAAGAATTTAGCGATCACCTTTGGGACTCTTCAGGCTGGGACATTCTGTTTTTTGCGGGTCATAGTCAAACCGAGGGCGAAACTGGTCGAATTTATATTAATGAAAATAAGACAAATAATAGCTTGACAATGGAACAGTTGGAGGAAGCGCTCAAACAAGCTATTGAAAATGGTTTAACGCTGGCTTTTTTTAATTCTTGTGACGGATTGGGATTGGCTTTGTCGCTGGAAAAGTTGAATATTCCTACAGTTATCGTGATGCGGGAGGCGATACCGAACCGCGTCGCCCAAGAATTTTTTAAACATTTTTTAGATGCTTTCGCTCACCAGCGGCTGCCTTTACATCTAGCAGTACAGCAAGCGCGCCGGAAATTACAAGGTTTAGAAGATGAATTTCCCGGTGCTTCTTGGCTGCCTGTAATTTGTCAAAATCCGGCTTGGGAAACACCGACTTGGTTGCAGTTAGGCGGAATTCCTCCTTGTCCCTATCGCGGTTTATTTGCTTTCCGAGAAGAGGATGCACACTTATTTTTTGGACGCGAAAAGTTTATCGAAGATTTAGCGGCTGCGGTGAAAACAAAGCCCTTGGCGGCTGTAGTTGGGCCTAGCGGCAGCGGGAAATCTAGCGTAGTTTTGGCCGGGTTGATTCCGGCGCTGCGCCAGACCAAAATTCAGTGGAAAATCATCTCTTTTCGCCCGGGTAACAATCCTTTTAAAGCTTTGGCGACGGTGTTAGTTCCTCTGTTGGAGAAAAGAGAAAATAATCTCAACTCTGATAATCACAGTGTTACTTTTCCCCATATAAATTCCCGCATTCTCAAGGGTAAGGTAGCGCGGTGCGCTGTGAGAAAAGCAATGCCGAAAGCATTGTTACAAGCACTTCGCCACACCAAATTAGCGCAGGTGTCCGAGTTCACCCGCCGCGAGTTCCCCAATTCCGAATCCAATGCACGCTGCTTGGTTGAACGGGAATTAGAAAATTTCATTCAGCGAGATGACAAAGCTTTATACAAAATAATAGAAAGTTTTGTGCAGCAAAACCCAGCCACTCGCTTAGTTTTAATCGCCGATCAATTTGAAGAACTTTATACCCAAACTCCCGAAGCACAGCGCCAGTCTTTTTTGGATGGATTGTTGACAGCAATCAGGTTAGCTGGAGCGTTTACTGTAGTTTTAACATTGAGAGCAGATTTTTACGGGCACGCGCTTTCTTGTCGCTCTTTTAGCGATGCTTTGCAGGGGGCGGTTCACAATTTGGGGCCGATGAGTCGCGAAGAATTGCAAAGTGCGATCGCCCAACCTGCCGCTTTAATGCAGGTAAAATTAGAAGACGGGCTCGTAAATAAATTGATTGATGCAGCTTGGGGACATTCAGGACGTTTGCCGTTACTGGAGTTTGCCTTAACTCAACTTTGGTCGCAACAGCTTTGCGGGTGGCTGACTAATCAAGCATACGCAGAAATTGGCGGTGTGGAAGAAGCACTGGCAAATCATGCCGAGGCAGTGTATGCCCAGCTTTCGGAGGCAGATAGAATCAGAGCACAGCGGGTTTTTATTCAGTTGGTGCAGCCGGGGATAGGGACTGATGTTAACCGCCGTTTGGCTACTCGTAACGATGTCAATTCAGCAAACTGGGATTTAGTAGTACACTTGGCATCAAATCGCTTAGTGGTAACTAGCCACTCCGAATCTACTTTTGAACAAACAGTAGAAATCGTGCATGAATCGTTAATTAGAAACTGGGGCAGGCTGGGGAATTGGATGCAGGTTAGCGCGGAGTTTCGCCTGTGGCAAGAGCAGATTCGGGCCGCAATTCGGAGTTGGCAAAATAGCAATTTAGATGAAGGAGCTTTGTTTCGCGGAAAGTCATTAATAGATGCGGAATATTGGCAGCAGCAGCGGCGAGATGAACTCAGTGACAGCGAGATAAGTTTTATTGAGGCAAGTTTGGAAATTCGCACCCGGGAAGTTTCCCAGCAGAAACAAAGGCGGCAACTAACTATCTCTGGACTCAGCGCAGGTTTGGTGTTAGCCTTATTTTTGGCGGGAGTATCTTGGTGGCAGTCGCAGAATTCGGCTATCAGCGAAATTAAAGCTATTAGTGCCTCGGCAGAAATACTTTTGAGTTCAAATCAAACGTTCAACGCGCTATTAGAAACTTTGAAAGCATCAAAGAAACTTAATGAAATGCCCGGAAGTCTGGCATTTGATAAGTTTCACGAAAAAGTCGCGATCCAGAAGCACCTTGATAGTTTGTTGCAAGAAGCTGTTTATAAAGTCATGGAGCGCGATCGCTTGCAAGGTCACGAAGCTGCGGTGAGGAGCGTGAGTTTCAGCCCTGACGGCAAGATAATTGCCACTGCTAGCGAGGACAAAACTGTTAAACTTTGGAACTTAAAGGGCAAAGAAATTCAAACCCTCAAAGGGCATCAAGCGGAAGTTAATAGTGTTAATTTTAGCCCTGACGGCAAGATAATTGCCACTGCTAGCTCCGACAAAACTGTTAAACTTTATAGTTTGAGCGGTAAAGAAATTAAAACTTTGATCGGGCATAAAGCGGCAGTTAATAGCGTTATGTTTAGCCCAGATGGTGAAACAATTGCTACGGCTAGTGCTGATAATACTGTCAAGCTTTGGAACCGAAACGGCAAAGAAATTAAAATTTTATCGGGACATAAAGCTGCGGTTAAAAGTGTTGTTTTTAGCCCAGACGGTGAAACAATTGCTACGGCTAGTGCTGATAATACTATCAAATTTTGGAACCGGAACGGCAAAGAAATTAGAACTTTATCGGGACATAAAGATTGGGTGTGGAGCGTCAGTTTCAGTCCCGACGGCAAGACAATTGCCAGTGCTAGTAAAGATTGTACGATCAAACTCTGGACGCTGGAAGGAAAGCAGATTAAAACCCTCAACGGTTTCGGATATCCGTTCACTAGCGTGAGTTTTAGCCCTGACGGCAAAACTATTGCGACAGCCAGCGCGAATAAAAAAGTCATTCTCTGGAGTACATCCGGTAAGAAAATCCAATCTTTTTACGGACACAAAGATTGGGTGTGGGGCGTCAATTTCAGCCCTGACGGTCAAATGCTTGCTACTGCTAGTAAAGATAAAAGTGTCAAAGTTTGGCAGTTGAAAGGTAAAAAACTGCAAATTTTGTCCGCCCATGAAGCTGCAATCAATCGCGCCATTTTTAGTCCAGATGGCAAAACGCTTGCTACTGCTAGCCAAGACAAAACTGTTAAGTTTTGGAGTCTGAGTGGCAAAGAGCTGCAAACTTTTAAAATTTTTAACAGCGCGTTAACTGACATCATTTTTAGCCGTAATGGCGATAAAATTGCCACAGCCACAAGTGAGGGAACCGTCACAATTTTTCATCGTGACGGCGAGAGAATTAAAATTTTTAATAATCCTAAAGATTGGATATGGAAAGTTAGTTTTAGCCCGGACGATCGGATAATTGCTGCTACTAGCTCTCTTGACAAAGTAGTCAAGCTGTGGAGCATTGACGGCAATAAGATTGCTGTACTCAAGGGGCATACAGATGGGGTAAACGGTGTCAGTTTTAGCCCGGACGGTCTGAAAATCGCTACTGCTAGTTGGGATAAAACTGTCAAACTTTGGAGCAAGGAAGGTAAAGAAATCGCCACACTCAAGGGGTATACCGACGGAGTTCAAAGTGTCGTTTTTAGCCATAACGGTCAAACGATAGCTTCTACGAGCGAAGATAAAACAGCAAAAATTTGGAGCAAAGAAGGTAAAGAAATTGCTACGCTAAAAGGGCATACAGATGCTGTTTGGGATGTAAGTTTTAGTCCGGATGACCGAAAAATTGCTACGGCGGGTTGGGACGGAACTGTCAAACTTTGGACTCGGAAAGGTCAAGAAATTGCCACGTTCAGAGGGCATGAAGCTAAAGTGCTTAGTGTCAGATTTAGTCCTGACGGACATCAGCTTGTTTCCTCCGACGAAGCGGGAAAGTTAATTGTGTGGAATTTAGATTTAACTCCTCAGGATATGCGAGTGCGCGGTTGCGATTGGGTGCGCGATTATCTACAGAATAATTCTCTTGTGTTAGAGAGCGATCGCCACCTTTGCGACGGGATTGGGCAACCTCCGCAAAAATAAAGGAATCTGCACGGCTCTTCTGTTGCCGCGCTTAGTAAATACAACTACTGCATTCGGGAGGTTACGGACATACCCGCAAGTTAAAATAAATTAATCAAATGTAATATTGGCCAGCCAATAAAGCGATTATGGATAGCTTACAATACAGAGACATAGCAATGGTCTGTTACCAAATATCTGTATTGCCCTCAACGAGAACCGCAACTAATCAAAACCTATACCGATCGCCTTTGGCTTGATTGAGGATACAATAAGTTAGATTGAGTCTGCTAATTCCCAAAATCGCTAGCACAATATTCAAAATTTGGTTAGGAGGAAACTTGGTTATGGACGAAATGGGTGCGAAGCCGCTAAAAAAATTGCAGTTTAAGATTGACACAGCTAAGAAGGAGCGCGAAGTAGCTGAGATTGTAGAGTCCGATGAATTTAAACTGTTGGAAGAACAGGTAAGCAAGTTTAGAAATCAATCAGAAATTGCGATCGACTCTGGACGATCGCCCGTGCGGGAGACAAACTTCTCTGGATCGCCCGATCGCCCAGAAGTTGCTTTCAAACCTCACAAAACAGCAGAAAAGTCCGCTCGTGTCAACTCCCAATTTTTAGACCATTGCCGGCAAGAACTGGCTCGCTGTATCGGGCCGCTCGCCGATTGTATTATTGAAGATATCTTAGCTGATTCCCCAGATTTAACGCCTCAGCAATTGGTGGAAGCGCTGGCGGCAGAAATTCCTGACTCTCGGCGATCGCAAGATTTTGTTCACAGCATCAAAATCCCTACTGCATCAGACTCGCAAACCGAGACATCTGAGAGTTTGACTGATACTCAGAAAATGGGCGATTTGCGCGATCGGCCGGGCCCGCAATTTTTAGAGCATTGCAGGCAAGAATTGATGCGCTGTATGGGGCCGATGGCTAGTTTTCTGCTGGAAGATATCTTAGCTCAATCTCCGCATCTGGCGATCGAGCAACTGATTGAAGCGCTGGTAGCAGAAATTCCCGACCCTCAACGGGCTCAAGAGTTCAAAAACCGCATCAAAATCATTCCTCAAAGTTAAGCCGCTGTCCCCGACAACTTTCCATCTGTCGCCACAGGCTCCAACTCGGCCTGGGCGGACTATAGTTTTGCCGTCAATTTACCGGAAATCGGCGATCGAATCTGCTTGGATGCAGATTCTATGTCTATCAACAAAGCCGACTTCGGATCTCTATCAATCAAATCTCATCTTTTTAGCCTAGATAATATATATCTTTTGACAGATGTGTAGGCGCTATGAAACTTTGCTCGCGCTTGTAACTCAAAGGATTTTCTGGAGGTAAACCCCAAACCCTTATGCAGCAAGTCATTCTCCCTCAAAAATCAAAAATAGTATCACTGTCGGGCGATCGCTGCATAAGTAAAATTTGGCTGCACCTATTAAGTCAATATAATCAACTAACTATAATCCGGTTTTTGGATAATTTCAACAACTACAATTCAAGATGTTTTCGAGCGTGTATGGACTGACTAAGACCTCCCAAACAACCTGTATAGCTGGCAGCACCGCTCTAAAAATGATGAATTTTTGCGAACAAAATGGGAAATAAAAATTGCAATATTTTCCAGAATGTAAACATTATTACTGGTCTATTATACGGTATTTATGGCATTGGCTTTACTCTCGGAGGAGTGATTTCACGGTCATCAACTTCTCAAGTAGTGCTTTGAGATTGAGGTGATAGCAATTCTCGTTTATTTGTTAATATTTTGCTTAACTACTCGCAGAAACTCACAGACGGGACGCCTTTCCCACAAAAAATACCCAAAATAAAAAAAGGGAGAAACAAGAGATGTTAACAAGTGAGCTAGGATGTTCTTATATGAGCAATACAGTCAGCAGCTTAAATTTGCTCGCAGAAGAGGAATGCTCAAAAGTTCGTTCTACAGTCTACGAACTCAAAGAGTTTTGGCTGAAGCGAAATCCAGATATACCTTTCTATACATTGGGGGCTGCGAGTTACCTGGATGGGGCGAAAGAACCGCAAGATTATTACAGTAAAGCGCAAATTTATAACCCGATATTGTGCGATCGCCTGGGTTGGCTTTACGAACGCTTAGCCCATAGGTTGGCCCAATTATTAAAAGCACGGACAAGCTACCACCAAAATTATGCAGTACCAGGGTTTCACGTCTATCTAGCCTGTAAATTATTTGAACAGCCGATCGCCTCAATCCACTGCGACTCTCAGTACAAGCTTATAAATTGGGAATCGGGCGATCGCACAGACTTTAACAACCCCATATCTTTCACCTTAGCAATTTCGCTGCCAAAATTCGGCGGAGGTTTGAACATATGGAACCTGCACCATCATGAAATTGCGAATATTAGCCACTCAGAATTTGTGCAGCTTGTCAAGTCTCGAACCCAAACTTATTATCCGTACCAAATTGGTGAGCTTATTTTACACTCAGGCCATACAGTTCATCAGATTGCGCCCGCAATAAATATTCAGCCCGATGACGAGAGAATTACCCTGCAAGGACACGCACTTTTCAGTCAAGGAACTTGGCAAATTTATTGGTAGGAGTTGTTTATGTATACATTGAACCGCATTGATAATCCTTTAACAGGATTTGTTTATCAGGGATTTACCTTTCCGCGATTTCGCCCTCACCTAGAAGTTTTAAAACCAGAAGGATCGACAGTGGCGATCGCAGCTTCTGACTCGGATCTACCCGTTGGTTTAGTTTTAGCTGAAATTTTGCCTGACGGTAAATCTGCCGAGGTACTCTCTATTTTTGTAGAACAGAAATATCGCGAGATCGGAATTGGCACATCTCTCCTGATCCGTTTAGAGGAAGAGTTATTTTCGCGGGGTTGCACAAGTGTCAATTTAGCTTATACTACGGGTAAACTAACAACCCCGACTTTAGAACATCTGCTAAAGAAGTGCAATTGGACAGTTCCCGAAGCTCGCACAATCGTCTGCAAATCCACAACAGATAAAATTGCCAGCGCACCTTGGATGCAAAAATCGACGCTTCCTGCTGCGTATACCGTGTTTCCTTGGCTAGAAATTACGGCTGAGGAACGGGTGGCGATCGCACAAAAGCAAGCAGCAGAACCTTGGATTCCGCCGCAGTTAATACCTTTTACAAGCGAGCCGGATTTAGAACCTTTAAACAGTATAGGCTTGCGCTACCAAGGACAAGTAGTGGGATGGGTAATCACCCACCGTCTTGCACCCGATACCATCCGCTATACTTGCAGTTTTGTCAGACAGGATCTGCAAAAAATGGGTCGGATCATTCCTCTGTATGTTAAAGCAATTAAACTTCAGGAAAAAGCTGGAATTCCCAACGGGATTTGGACAGTTCCGTTCATATATACCTCGATGGTTAATTTCGTTCAAAAGCGCATGGCACCGTACATGATTTCTATTGAAGAAAGTAAGACTTCCTTGAAATCATTAATTAATTGACTCAAAAACCATGAAATTACCTAATTTTATTAAGGGCGACAATAGCTATTGGTGTCAAATTAAGCCTGAAACTATTGAAAAATTTCGCTTTTATCCGAGGGCATATCCCCATTTATTAAGGGGGGACAGGAGGATATGGGCTGGATCGCCAGACAGAATATCGGTAGTACGTTTGACCTTAATTTGACACTAATGGACAATAGGATCAGCCTACTAAATTATCAGAATCCGACTAATTAGAAGGGAAACTTTGAATGTTGCAAACACTCTATCTAATGGAGCAAGCACCAGATACTAGCGGTGCTGTACCTTACAGCATTGGCTTAGTTATCATCTGCTTGCTATTGTTGATGTTGTTATGGCTACCGGATATAATCAAGCAAGATTAATCCAAAATGTCAATAACAGTTCATGTTCCACAGTTAATATTAGCAAATTCACCGTCATAAATGAAATGAACTGTCAATCGTGAAAACCAACTTAAATAACTTTAGGAGTTGAAGCGAAAATGTCTAAAAAATCCCTCTTACTAATCCCGATCGCAATCTCGGTTTTAGCTGCTATTAGTTGTCCGACAACCAATAGTGCTGCTACTGCCGAAGTATCGCCATTGCAGTCAACTCCACCCGCCATGACCGTCGCACAGAATCGTACCCAAAACGACGCGAACAAAAACCTTCCCGACGTGCCGCCAAATTTAAAAGTGCCTGCTGGCCATGCTTTGCTTCTCAAAACGCCAGCGAAAGGCGTACAAATTTACGTCTGTCAACCCAAAACTAGCGATCGCACTCAAGTTGAATGGACATTAAAAGCACCGGAAGCTGATTTGTTTAATGCAACTGGCGCATTAGTTGGCAAACATTACGGCGGCCCAACTTGGGAATATACTAAAGACAAGAGCAAAGTCGTTGGCGAAGTGAAACAACGTCTAGACGCGCCCGGTAGCACTGCGATTCCTTGGTTGTTGCTAAGTGCCAAAACTCATCAAGGCAACGGCTTCTTTAGCAAAGTTACCTATATCCAGCGCCTGAATACTCAAGGCGGTAAAGCCCCAGCTACCGGATGCGATAGCTCAAAACTAAATACCACTATCCGCGTGAATTACACAGCAGATTACTATTACTTTGCAGCTCAATGAGTCAGGTCTAGTCCGCTCAATTACTCAACATAAAATTGGTTTGCCGTTTCGGGTTTGAGTCGGAAACGGCAAACTTTATAATGGTTGTTTTATCGGACAAGATATCATACAATACGCTTGGGTTAACACTGTTTATTTCCCCGGATATCCCCTCGCATCAAGAAAGGTTGTAGGGGGACGAAAGAGAATACTCTTGTCCCCCCCTTTTTAAGGGGTGCCAGGGAGATCTGCCTTAACCCAAGCGTATTGAGTTCTAACTGACAAGTCTAGTTTTCCCCAGCCCTAGTTACAGGTTGAACAAACTTGGCTAGTTGGCTTTTTTCCGTGATGCTCTATTTGCCCATTATTTTGACTTATTCATGCCTTCAGAGATTCCCCAATCTCAGACCTGAATCCTTACCTGAAAACTAATTTTGTGTGCTTTCTCTCATCAAATATTTTTAGTTTGCACTGGCCCATCCCCAGCCGCCAAATTGTGGTATAGGTTGGATGAGATTGGCATAGCGATGTTGGGCATGAATCTCTAAAGCCGTCTGAGCCAATCGATCGGAAATAGAGATTTGATAAACAGGTTCCACTGTCTCGGCGATCGCCTTCCAAGCAACATCGTAAGCCCTCGACATCTGGCGAACTTTTTCCCCTAAAGTCTGGGCTGTCTGGTAAAAAGCCTGTTGAATGATTTCGTACTCTTGAGAATACCGCTCCTGCACTGTGTGCTCGTCAATCATTTGAGCAGCAATCCGTTGTAGCTTACTGTTAAGGTGGCATTTATCTCCTAAAAATTTAGTATAACGATTGCGGCCAAACCGGAGCGCGACTGACATCCCCGTCGTTAAATACTCTACATAATGCCACACCGCTGCCGGAAAAAACAGAGCTTCGCCGGGATTGAGGATACATTGCACGCCACCTGCATAAGCAATAAAAGCGTCTTTTTCTGCCTCGCTAAAATGTTCCAGACATACCAGACTCCACTGCTGATTTGGCAGCAATTTGGCAGCAGCATGAGCTGGAATGATCACAATCCGTTTACTGCCACAAACTTGGTAAAAAAGAACCTGACGAAAGTCGCCATCAAAGTGTAGGTGGGCATAATTTCCAGCATTGCCCAAAAATAGTCGCGCCGTTAGATCGTCCCTATCTCCAAACCGACAATATTCTGGTATCGTAAATAGTGCCTGAATTTCATTAGGCAAGGCATTCTCGGAACATAGTAGAGATGTTTCTGGCTCTCGATCGATCGAGTCGAGATAGTCATTCACCGTCAGAGAGCAAGCAGGTTGCAAATAGGAATCGGTTTGAGCCAGATGATGATATCGGGTGCCTTCGGAAACCACGAGTGAAATTTCTCCTAACTGCCGTCGCACACTTTCAATATTCGCCAACCTTTGAATGGGTTGACCTTTAAAGAGATTAGTCAAAATAACGGTATTGATACCCTAGAACGTCAACGGTCGCTGGCATCTATCTAATCGTTGAGTCCCATTGCTGACTTGCCAACGACCGTCGCCGTTCAAAAATAACTAGCTGAATTGGAGATTAACCCCACTTTACTTTTCTATTTTATTGTTATTGCCCGTTATCGTTAAGTTGTTGCTCCCCTTACCACCAGCCACGAGTTCCAAATCGGCGTCGCTGAGTTCGGAATTAGCAGGGTTTACGGGCAGAACCAAGTGTTTAACCGTGGGTGTATCTTCGTAAACTAGAATCTCCAAGGACACCGGCAAC
>JANYGO010000103.1 GCA_025362325.1 Cyanobacteriota bacterium
TCCAGTCAAAATATTCATTCTTAACAGGAACAATGATTTCGGTGTGGATGCCTCCGTTATAAACTTGTACGGAAACTGTGCAAGCTGTTTGGGAGTAATGTCCCCACTTTGTGGGAGTCAGAAAGCCAATTATTAGGAAAGTGGCAAAAGATAAGATGACAATTCCTAAGCGCTTGAGGTTTTTTTTCATGGGAACCGTGGGTTAAAAATTAGGATTTTTAGTTTTTACAGTTTCAAAGGTTCGTAGTGAGGAATTTAGTCCTTTAAAATTCTAAAAAGAAGGACTAAAGTCCTCACTACGAACGGTTTTAAACAGGCGGGCGCTGCATCTTTCTGGGAAAGAATTCTTGCACAGCAAAATTCCGCTGTTCCGGGGTTTCGCTGGCCCAATTCGACAAGCTTTCGTAGAAAAAGAAGGAAACACCTGCAAAATTTCTCTTTCGGACTTCTTGCACTTGCTCTTGAATTTGTGTTAGCGGAATAGAACTATTTTTCAGACCAGTTAAAATGCCGATCGCAGTGGGAATGTGCTTTTTAGCCAGTTTGACTTCTTCCCGTTCCAGTTCCGCATTAAAACGCTTGATATCGCTGCGATAAACCTGTACTATAAGTTCTTCGATATAGCCGCGTCTTTCCCAGGTAAACCAGTCCTGCAAGTGAGCGGGTAAAGCAAAGTGCAAAGGGTTGGGAGATAAGCTGACAATACATTTTTGTTTGCGGGATTTGATGGCGCGGGAAATTCGCCCCATGAAGTCGTTGATTTTGTCGGCGCGCCAGCGCACCCAGAAGGTTTCGCGGGCATCGTTGGAGGGAAGGCTTTTGATTTGTTCCTGATACATTAACACTGTTTGCGGCTCGTAGCCAAACTCTACTGGCAAACCGAAATGGTCGTCAAATTGAATGCCATCTAGATCGTAATTATCGACAATTTCTAGGATTAAATCTAAGATAAATGTCTGGACTTCCGCATGAAAAGGATTCAGCCAAACTCTGTCGTATACGCCTTCTTTCCAAATAGTTGAACCGTCGCGCCGCCGCGCCAGCCAGTCGGGATGAAGTCTGGCTAATTCCGATTCGGCTGGAGCCATCAAACCAAACTCAAACCACGGGATTACTGCTATACCTTTTTTGTGGGATTGTGCTATAATTTCTTTAAGAATGTCTCGGTCTTGCAATCCTGGTGATGGATCGATCGCCTCTCCGAATACTCGTTTGGCTACAGCGCTGGGATACAGCGTATAGCCTCCTTGCCAAACCGTGGGATAAATGGTATTAAAATTGAGTTTGTCTAGTCGATTTACAGCGTCAATGATGTTGTTGCGCGAGAAAATAACGTCGCTGTCAATGTTAGTCAGCCAAATGCCGCGCAATTCGGTTTTTGGGGTTGCGGGCGGGATTTGAGCCTCCATTCGGGGGGAGAAAATGGCGGAGGAGGTAAGGGCGATCGCAAAAACAACTATTAAAGCCAGTATCCGCTGCCATTTGCGCAGTTTAATCATCAATTTCTCGTAAACACCACAGCTTACATCATACTGTAGGGTGGGCACTGTGCACCTTTATTCTTCAACCCTTGGCAATGCGGGTTTTGTCTGTATAGTCGCGGTTTCAACCGCCGAGTCTTTCTGCGATCCCCCTAAGAATAACCAGGCAATTTCATCACTTGGCGGTAGTGCGATTCAATCTCGCCCAGCATAGGCGATTGACGCTTGCTACTCCACTCGCTGCGATCGAATAATTGCCGCCTCAAATCATCAACATCAATCGTTTTCACCTTACCTTCAGCGACAATTTGTTTACCGTTTACCCAAACACTGTCTACCGCATTAGTCGGGCGTCCCAATATTAGCAAACCAATCGGCTCGGTGCGCGGCAACAATGATAAACTGGTTAAATCGTACAGCACAAAATCTGCTTTTTTACCGACTGTCAGCGAACCCATTTCCTCGGCGAGATTCAAGCCTTTTGCTCCGCCCAACGATGCCATTTCTACAGACTGGCGCGGTGTGATCCAGTGGCGGTAATCCAAATCCGTGATGTTGTGCAAAATCGAACCAATTTTAATTGCTTCCAGCAAATCTTGAGAGTCGTTGCTAGCGGCGCCGTCGCAGCCGAAAGATACGTTGACTCCCGCTTGACGATATTTCAAAATTGGTGCAATCCCGCTTCCCAGCCGCAGGTTGCTGAGGGGATTGTGTACAACTGTCGATTTAGTTTCTGCCATAATTGCAATGTCGTCATTGTCGAGCCATACGCAATGTGCTAAGGAAGTTCGGGGACTCAAGAAACCAATTTCTTGCAGGTGTTCGACAGCGCTACAGCCGTATTTTTCCTGAGCTAGTTGTTTTTGAGCGCAGGTTTCCAAGAGGTGGGCGTGCAGACAAAGATTGTAGCGATCGCCTAAATCGATGCAGCCTTCAAACAAAGCATCGGAACACAGTTGAATTCCCGTCGGCGCCAACAATATATTAACATCTTTTTCGGGATTGTGAAACTCTTTTATGGCTGCTTCCATTAATTCCAAAGTTGCCTTTGTCGATCGAATGTAAGCCGCGTGTTCGATACCGCCTTCGCCCGCAGGCATTCCCGCTGTCAGGGATTCATCTTGAATTAACGGCCCGATAAAAGCACGGATACCGATTTCTTGATAAGCGCGAACTGCGGCGGCGATCGTCTCTAATTCTTGCCCCGGAATCAAAACTAAATGATCGACTACGCTGGTGCCGCCAGATAGCAATGTTTCTACCGCAGTACCCAAGGCACTTAAATAAACTTGTTCGGGATCGAGAGGTGTAAAATCGTACAATTCGGCAAGCCACAACTCTAGTGGCAAAGGGGGAATAATCCCCCTTTGCCACATTTCAGAAGAATGAGTGTGCGCGTTGACAAAACCTGGCAGCAGCAGCTTATTTTTGCCGTCGATTATTGTTCCCACAGGACTTAAATTGGGTGCGATCGCACTTATGCAATTATCCGCCACTTGCACGTCTGTGGTTTCATAACCGCTGTCAACCGGAATTAAAGCATTTTGGATTGTAAAACTCATCGATTTACTCTTTCCGTGAATTTCTATCTATTCCTATTTTAGGATTACAAGACGTTAAAATTAATAAATTCTAAAATTTATCAAAAAAGTTGCGCCGGATACTTAATTATAACAAAGATTTAGACGATCGCAAGTTAGGATGAATCAAATAGTTCTAAAATTGAAATTGTTTTTGAGTCACAATCCATATGAATCCTGATTCTCTCCGCACCTTGGGCGTACCGCCGAATGCTTGGAAAGTTGATGCCAAAATTGCCGATATCAGCCGATCGCCGATCGCGCCTCAACCTGTTACCCTGGAAACAGAAACTAAAACCCTGCGTTTGGACTTAGCAAAAGCAGCAATGTTGGTGATAGATATGCAAAACGATTTCTGTCACCCCGACGGTTGGTTAGCACATATTGGCGTAGATGTAATGCCCGCCAGAACTCCAATTAATCCTTTAACAAATTTGCTACCAAAATTGCGATCGCACGCAGTGCCCATTATTTGGATAAACTGGGGAAACCGCCCCGATTTACTCAATATTAGCGCAGCTTCGCGTCACGTTTACAATCCCACAGGCGACGGCGTAGGTTTGGGAGATCCGCTACCCAAAAACGGTGCATCTGTGTTGATGGCGGGAAGTTGGGCGGCCGCAGTTGTTGATGAATTGGAACAGCAACCAGAGGATATTTGCATTGATAAATATCGCATGAGCGCCTTTTGGGATACTCCTTTAGATAGTATCTTGCGCAACCTGGGAAGAACTACACTTTTCTTTGCAGGAGTCAACGCGGATCAGTGCGTCATGGCTACCCTGCAAGATGCTTGTTTTCTAAATTATGACTGCATTTTAGTCAAAGATTGTACAGCTACCACATCTCCAGAGTATTGCTGGCACGCTACTCTTTATAACGTTAAACAATGTTTTGGCTTTTTGTCGGATTCTCAGGCTATATTAGAAGCGATTAAATAACTAGGGAATTAGTCAGCAGTCAGTAGTCAGTAGTCAGTAGTCAGTAGTGATTAGTCATTAGCAATAAACTTGGGAGGTTGAGCCACTGACTAATGACTATCGCTCCTCACTAATGACAGCAGAAACATATAGCAACCGTCCGTGACGGTTAGGAAGTTCTTAATTGCTAAAACCCAGGGTTTTCTTACTTCTTGCTTCTTCCTTCTTCCTTCTTCCTTCTTCCTTCAGCTATAACAACTCACAACTAACGATAAAAAAATGACAAATCAGTGCATGATTCCTGTTATGAAATCGCCTCAAGACTACCAAGCATTTCGCATCAGCCCAGGCGATACTAATAGATTAGCAATCGTATTCGATCCGACAAGCGCGAATGCTTCATTAACTGTTTGCATCGAGATTTTTGATCCGGGCGGAAAAACTCCCCCCAACCGCCATCAATTGGCAGTAGAAATGTTTTTTGTACTCAAAGGAAAGGGGCAAGCTACTTGCGACGGCAAAACAGTTAGTATTAAACCGGGAGATAGTTTGTTAGTGCCTCCAATGGGTACTCACGTCATTGAGAATACGGGCAGCGAACGTCTGTACACTTTGTGCATTATGGTTCCGAATGAGGATTTTGTGGAACTAATTCGCAGCGGTACACCAGTCGAACTCGATGAGGAAGATCTGAGAGTTCTCGGGCGATCGGATGTACTCGTGCCGTGTTAGGTTCGTAGTGAGGACTGAAGTCCTCAAAAGTAAGGACTAAAGTCCTCACTACGAACCTGTTTTTTAATTTTTTTCATGATTTATGCTGAAAGTTTGTCCGAAAGAAACAGCATCAATGCTAACTAGAGATGGCGTGCGTTTAGATGCTGACATTTACCGCCCCGATGCGGCGGGCGAATTTCCAGTATTGTTAATGCGCCAACCTTACGGCAGGGCGATCGCATCTACGGTAGTATATTCTCATCCCGCATGGTACGCCAAACACGGCTACATCGTTGTCATCCAAGACGTGCGGGGGCGCGGCACTTCCGAAGGCGAATTCAACTTATTTGCTAGCGAAACAGTAGACGGATTTGATACAGTCAATTGGGCAGCTAATTTACCCGGCAGCAGCGGCAAAGTCGGAATGTACGGCTTTTCCTACCAAGGCATGACTCAACTCTACGCGGCTGCTGCTAAACCCAGCGCATTAATAACAATTTGTCCGGCAATGGTAGGCTGCGATTTATACGCAGATTGGGCCTATGAAGGCGGTGCGTTTTGTTTGCAATCAAATCTCGGCTGGGCAATTCAGTTAGCCGCCGAAACCGCTCGATTGAAAGGCGATATTTCTGCCCATCAATCCCTCTACGCAGCTTCGATAAATCTGCCGCTATACGATACTGTTCCGGCGCGTCCTGGGATTATTCAACAATTAGCACCAGACTCATATTATCACGATTGGCTCGATAATTATCAACCGAGCGACTATTGGGAGAAACTCTCGCCCAATCTCAAAGATTTAGACTTGCCAATGCTGCACGTTGGCGGTTGGTTTGATACTTATTTGCGGGGAACAATCCATCTTTACCAGGAAATGGCTGGCCGGAGTTCTTGGCCGCAGCATTTGATTGTTGGGCCTTGGGCGCATTTACCTTGGGGGCGAAAAGTTGGATCGCAGGATTGCGGTTTGGCCGCTTCTAATCCTGTGGATGAGTTGCAAATTCGCTGGTTCGATTGCTTCCTCAAAGGAGTTGATACAGGAATATTAGACAATCCGCCGATTGCTTTATTTGAAATGGGGAGTAATGATTGGCGTCAGTTTGATAAGTGGCCTGAAAATCACCATCAGTCTTATTTCTTATCAACTAACGGACTGGCGGCGATGCGAGAAGATGGGGGGATTTTAACAGAGATTTGCGCGGATGTTTGTACTGATGATATATTCGTACATGACCCTTGGCGGCCGGTGCCGTCGTTGGGAGGGCACGCGGCTTTTCCTGCTGGTCCATTTGAGCGATCGACTATTGACTGCCGCACCGACGTGTTAACATACACTTCTGCACCGTTCGCAGCAGATTTGCACCTTGCAGGAGAAGTGTTTGTCGAAGTATTTTGTACGGCAGATGCGCCGAGTTTTGACTTGTGCGCGATACTTTCGGAAGTCAAAGATAGCGGTAGCATCTACAATTTTACTCAAGGTTACGTGCGCGTGAATTCAAGTGAAACACCTGTGAGAATTGTGCTGCAAGCAACTTGTATGCAAATTGCCCGAGGTAATGCTTTGCGTCTGAGTTTGAGTGCGGCTTGTTTTCCCGCCTACGACGTGAATCCGGGAACTGGTGAGCCTCCCGGTGCAGCGCGGTTAATTGATGCTAAAATTATGACGCTGACAGTAAGTTGCGGCGGGAGTTGTCCTTCTCAGATTTTACTGCCAATTGTCGATCGCACTTAAAACCTATCTAATTATGAGCGTTATCTTTCACATCACCCGCAGCCAACAGTGGGAAGAAGCAAAACAAATGCAATCCTATCGCGGAGATACGCTAGATACAGAAGGATTTATCCACTGTTCGACTTTGCCGCAAGTTCTGAAATCTGCTAATAAATTTTTTGTGGGACAAAGAGGATTGCTGCTGCTGTCGATTGACTCGGAAAAAGTAGAATCTGAACTTAAGTATGAATTTGCCGCAGGTGAGGATTACCCGCACATTTACGGGCCGCTGAATGTGGATGCAGTGTTGCAAGTTTTTGAGTTTGAAGCTGGTGCACATGGCAAGTTTGAATGGCCGACAGAATTAACGGTAAGTATAAATAAGCCTATTACATAAGTCTTTGATTGATCGATCAACCGCAGATTTAAAGCAGATCAACGTAGATTAACGCAGATTAATGTAGACGCATTTACAGATTGTCGTGGGGGCGGGTTTATAGATATTTGGGATGTGAATTACAGATGGTTTGTGAACCCGCCCCTACCAATAATTTTATTGTGATAGTTGCCAAATATCAATCAACATCAAAAAAATCAGCAGCCAATTTCAGCGCATCTTCGCGAGTCGCAATTCTCCCTTCTACCCGCGCTAATTGAATCTCCATTAATAATTGACCGATGCGCGGACTTCTGGGAATATTCAATGATTCCATTAACTCATTGCCGCTAACTAATTGGGTGGGATGAGCAATAATATCATCAGCATCGAGGTAGCGATTAATTAACAGCGAAATCTCATCAACCGCAACTCCCGCCGCTAGGGCTAAAACTGCTAAAACTGGAAATACTATTCCGACATCGCGAAACAAAAAATACTGTTCTCGCAAAGACATTTCCGCAATGGGGTGTGCTTGAAGTTTTGGCAAGTATTTCAAAAGCCCGATCGCACTTTTGATCTCTGCATTGCTGTACTTCAACCGCAGCAACTCAGTTTCAGCGATTGTCGGGTCAGAATTTGCCAAAATAGCTAACTTTCCAACCGCCAATAACGGCGTTTTAATTGTATCTCGAATCGATCGCCCAAACTCTCTCTCCAACTCCGGGTAAATTCCCACCAAATCAGCAGCACACTGGTCGATTTTTGTCAAGATATCGAAACGGTCGATCGCACTTTCAAACCAAATCGAAAACAAACCATCTTCGCAACCCTTACAAATCCAAGGAACACCGTGATTATTGCTCAACAAATAACCCAATTCCGTCCGCACCCGTTCCACCGCCACCCGACTCAACAACGGCGCTAATTCGCGAATCGCAGATTGAGTTTCCGGTTCGATCGCAAAACCCAACTGTGCCGCTTGACGGTAAGCTCTTAATAACCTCAGCGGATCGTCTTCCAAATTCGATCGCGAAATCATCCGCAGCAAACCCAACCGCAAATCAGCTTGACCGTCCACAGGATCGATGATTTCTCCAGTAAAAGGATTGCAGGCGATCGCATTTATCCGAAAATCGCGGCGGTGCAAATCCCCCTCCAGAGTCCCCCCGAAAGCCTCCGCAAAATCCACCGTACCGCCCGCAAACACCACCCGCGCAATCTGTCGTTCCGCATCCAACAACACAAATCCAGCTTTCGTGCGAGCGGCAATTTTTCGAGCAGTTTTCACCGCCCGTGTTAGCATAACGAAATCCAAATCAAAATAGTGCGATCGGCGGCCCAGCAGCGCATCCCGCACCGCGCCGCCCACCAAATAAACAGGCGGTGTCAGCAGTTCCCAATCAAACGGCCAAGTCTCAGGAGATAACGCAGGTGGCAAATTCATCGGCATCGCAACAAAAATCTACAAAGTTATAAACAATTAAACTCTTGCTACGCTAGATTAACAGAAAGCTCGAAATTCACCAATCTTTTTGAAATGCACAGAGGATATCAAGAATGTGTATTTGTATTAACTGCCACTATGTAGACCGCTGCTTCACCTACCACGCCGTAGAAGGACAGCACGAACAGATTCACCTCACCGAAACACCCGATTTCGACCCCGTAGAACCCACCATCAACGTCAACATCCGCCCCCGCCAAGACGAAATAGAAATGGAATGGGATGTAGTCGGCTGCGAAAGTTTCAAGCAAGAGACCGGCAAATGGGCAAAATTGCGGCCCGGCGAACTCGTACCGACTTAACGAAGAAGGAAGAAGGAAGAAGGAAGAAGGAATAAGGAAGAAAGAAGAAGGAATAAGGAAGAAAATAAAACCCGCTGCTTTCTTGTTTCTTCTTTTCTCCCAATTCCCGATTACCAATTCCCCATTACCAATTCCCAATTCCTAAATCTAAAATATAAAATATAAAATCAAATGTCCTATTGCTTAAACCCAACTTGTCAGAATCCGCAAAACCCCGGTGATGCAGAATTGTGCCACAGTTGCGGCTCAAAATTGTTGTTAACTAACGAACAATCGCCATCAGCATCTCGCTACCGTACCATAAAGCCGATCGCACAAGGAGGCTTTGGCAGAACTTTCCTAGCAATTGACGAAACCAAACCCCCGATTTTTTCGCAGTGCGTAATCAAGCAATTTTTCCCGCAAAACACCGCAGCCGAAAAAGCCGCCCAACTCTTCCACCAAGAAGCCGCCCAGCTAGAAACATTGGGGAAACATCCCCAAATTCCCGAATTAATCGCGCATTTTGAACAAGACAGCAGACAATATTTAGTACAAGAATTTATAGACGGCAAAAACCTAGCCCAAGAATTAGAACAAAAAGGAGCATTCACCGAAAATCAAATTCGGCAAATTCTCAACGATTTATTACCCGTGATCCACTTTGTCCACAAATCCAAAGTTATTCACCGCGATATCAAACCCGAAAATATCATTCGCCGCCGCCTATCTCCAGCCCCTTTACCCGCCTTAGAAAATTCCTATCAACCATCTCCCTTCCAAAAAGATATCGTTTTAGTAGACTTTGGTGCCGCCAAAAAAGTAACAGCAACCGGCTTGCCACAAACTGGTACAATTATCGGAAGCGCTGCTTATACAGCCCCAGAACAATTGATGGGAAAAGCAGTTTTTGCCAGCGATATCTACAGTTTGGGCGTTACTTGCATTCACTTGCTGACTCACATTCCTCCCTTCGACTTGTTCGACAGCGCCGAGGATTCTTGGGCTTGGCGCAATTATTTGAAGAGTGCTGTTAGCGACGATTTCGGCCGCATCCTCGATACGATGCTCCAAAGTGCCACTAACCGGCGCTACAGTTCAGCATCCGCAGTCATCCGGCAGTTGAACCCCAAGCCGGTGTATTTAGACGCGCAACCTGTGCTAGATGCGCCGGAAACCCCCGCAGAATCGAAGCCTGCGCTGTCACCGGTACCGTCGCTGTTGAGTCGGGAACAACAAGCCGAAATTCAGCAAGCTTTACAAGATGCGATCGCCCCGTACAATGTTACAATCCAAGTCAGTCAAGCCAAGCAAAAGCTCAATATAGTCATCAACAGAACCGAAGACAATCCCGTTTACTATCCGCACTTATCCCAAATAATTGCCACCAGACTCACCGCTTTGCAGTTAAACAAAGTCGCAGCCATTAAGCTGTTGGGAAGAGTCAACAATTCTCGCGTCCCCGAGTGGAAAGAAGTATTGCAAATCGATCCCAAGATTCAATTGAGAAACAAAATCGTGCGGCTGCAACACAATCAATTAGTCAAGAAAATCGCCCCTGTTGCTACCCAAGAATTTTGGCTGCCGAAGTTAAAAACTCAGGATTTTTGGATTGATTCGTTAATGTTTGCTTTAGTTTGGTTCATCTTTGGCTCTCAAATAGTCATTTTTAATTCTTGGTTCGCGCTAATAGTTGCATCCGGTTTTATGGTGGTCAAACATCAAGTTTCTCAAGACAAAGAATTTGCGAATAAGAATTTATTTGCCAGTTTGGTAGTGCTGTTTCTGCTCACTGGTGGCATGGGTAATTCAAGGATTTTAAATACGGGAATATTTGGGGTTCTTTTGGGTTGCTTGGTTGTCGCTTTGCCGCTATTTTTTGTTAAGGAAAATTATCAGTAATCGTGAATAGCAATCCCCCAGACGGAACATCAGTTAAAAAATACGGTTTAGCCTTGCACACGGCAACCCCAGAATTAGGTTTAGCAATCAGCAATTTTGCAGGCGATTCTCGCTGCCAAACTTGGAATTTGGGCCGCAGTTTAGCCACAGATTTGCACCAGTATTTAGTAGAGTTTATCCAGCCGCAAACTTGGGCGGATTTGGCTTTTATTGCCGTGGCGAAGGGGCCTGGAGGTTTCACGGGGACTCGCATCGGTATGGTGGCGGCGCGGACTTTGGCTCAACAGTTGGATATTCCGGTTTTTGCGGTTTCAACTTTGGCGGCTGTGGCTTGGGCGGCACCCCCCCAACCCCCCCTTGCTAAGGGGGGGCTTTTGAGAGAGGATATGGCGCTGCAAATGCCTGCACAGCGGGGACAATTGTTTGGCGCTGTTTATTCAATTAACAGTAATTCTGGTGTAACTGAGTTGTTTCCTGATACGGTGATGACTCCTGAATCTTGGCAGGAAAAGTTGGATAGTTGGGGAAATTCTTATCAGTTGATTGAAGTTGCAAGCGAGTTGGGTTGCTCGGTTTCTAGTGTGTTGGAATTGGCTTATTTGGAGTGGAAAAGGGGAAGTCGTCCTGATTGGTCGGATGCTTTGCCTTTTTACGGGCAACATCCGGTTAAGGGACACTGAATATAGGGAATAGGGAATTGGTAATTGGTAAATTGTTTATTTAAGGGCGATACAAACTTCGAGGCAAAAAGTTAATGTTAGCGGGTCTGGGTTTTCGGTTCGCCATCGATCGATCTCAGCTCGATGTAGCAAAAATGCCGATCGCCCTTACTTCTTCCTGCCTTTACACTAAGCAGGCTAGTGACTAAGATTGAATCAAATACAAAAGGGGTGGTTATGCTCGATCGCACTAAATTAGTTTTGGCTGGTATGTCGATCGCACTTTCGGTTCAGCTAAGTCAGCCAGTTGCAGCAGCCGCGCCCGTTGGTAAGGCCGTACAAACAGCACAAAATAGCAGTAGCGAGGCTGCCCAAAAAGTATATGAAGAAGCCAAAAAACTTTACCAACAAGGAACAAAGGAAGCTTTAACAAGTGCGATCGCCAAATATGAAGAAGCATTAAAACTGTATCGAGAAGCGGGCGATCGCAGTGGGGAAGCTACCACCCTCACCAGCATCGGCTTAGTCTACTCAGATTTGGGAGAAAAACAGAAAGCCCTAGAGTATTACAACCAGTCCCTTCCCCTAAGTCGGGCTGTAGGCGATCGCAGTTGGGAAGCTGCCACCCTCTATAGTATTGCCTATGCCAAACGCGCTCAAGGCAATCTCACTGAAGCCCTCACTAACATTGAATCCTCTATCAAAATCATCGAAAACCTCCGCACCAAAATTACCAGCCCAGAACTCCGCACCTCATACTTTGCCACAGTACAGAATTACTACGAATTTTACATCGACCTATTAATGCAACTGCACAAAACGCAACCAAATTCCGGTTACGATACAAAAGCCTTAGAAGCCAGCGAACGTTCGAGGGCCCGCAGCCTCCTCGAACTCCTCCAAGAAAGTAACGCCAACATTCGTGAAGGCATTTCCCCCGATTTACTGCAACAAGAAAAGAGCTTGCAACAGCAACTCGATGCCATTGAAAAGCAGCGCATCGAAGCAATCAGCAGCCCCAACCCCAATCAAACTAAAGTCGATGAAATCGACAAACAACGCCTCGCACTCCTGCAACAATACCAGGAAATTCAAACTCAAATTCGTACCGCTAGCCCCCGCTACGCAGCCCTCACCCAACCCCAACCTTTAACACTCCCAGAAATTCAGAAAAAGATTCTTGATGAAAACACGATTTTATTGCAGTATTCCCTCGGCGCATACCGCAGTTATTTGTGGGTTGTGACATCCACCAAACTAACTACCTATGAATTGCCAAAACAGGTTGACATAGAAACAGCAGCCCGGAATTTCCGAGACACCGTTACCAACCCCCGTTGGAGAAATAGTCCCCAAAAAGTGGCCGAAGCGAGTGCAAATCTCGGTCAATTAATTTTACATCCCGCAGCAAACCAATTAGGGGATAAACGCTTATTAATTGTTCCCGACGGTATTTTACACTATACACCTTTTCCGGCTTTAACTATTTCCCCAACCACCGGACAAAATACCAATCTTCCCTTAATCGCCAAACATGAAGTTATCATTCTACCTTCGGCTTCAACTCTCGCCATTCTCAGGCAAAATTACGGAGACCGAAAACCGCCCAATCAAACTTTAGAAATTTTAGCCGATCCTGTGTTCACTCCCGACGATGAAAGAGTGAAAGGTAAACTTACTCAAGAAACGACCGAAAAGTTAGAAGCCAATAACCTCGGTTTAAATCGAGCGCTTCGTTCTTCCGATATCGGAGGGCTGCCAAAACGCCTACCCTTTACCCGCCAAGAAGCCCAAACAATATTAAGTTTAGTACCTTCAGCTTCTAGCCGTCAAAAATTGGATTTTGATGCCAGTCGCACTACTGCTACCGATGGCAGTTTAGCCAATTATCAGATCGTGCACTTTGCCACCCACGGCATTGCAAACAGCGAAAATCCTGAACTGTCAGGAATTCTGATGTCGATGGTAGATGACAAGGGCAATACTGTCAATGGTTTTTTGCGCCTCACGGATATTTTTAACTTGAAACTAGCAGCAAATTTAGTGGTTTTAAGTGCTTGTCAATCGGGAATGGGACAGAATGTTAAAGGCGAAGGCATGGTGGGATTAACGAGGGGTTTTATGTATGCAGGTGCTCAGCGGGTGGCGGTGAGTTTGTGGAGTGTAGATGATGAAGGAACTGCTGTGTTAATGGAAAAGTTTTATCAGAAAATGCTACAACAAAAGTTAGCGCCGGCGGCAGCTTTGAGGGCGGCACAGATTGAAATGATGCAGGATGAAAAATGGAAGTCTCCCTATTATTGGGCTGCTTTTACGCTTCAAGGGGAGTGGAAATGATATACATCGTATTCCAGGTTTATGAAGTGTAGGGACTTAGGCTCAGCCCAAGGCGTGTCAACTTAACGTTAAACAGATAGTCCGACAGTCCGACAGTCCGACAGTCCGACAGTCCGACAATCCGACAGGGAATGAATTCCCTGTCTAATAGCTAAAGTCCTCTGAAGAGGACTAATGAGTTTAAAAATTCGGCGTTGCTGGGCGTTGCTGAATACAGGTAGGAATTCAGATTTCCCAATTGCTATAAGACAAGTATGGTGAGTTTTGTAACATCAAGCGAAAAGTTGATTCATACCGTGAATCAGCAACGCTAAAAATTCTTCTTCTCAGTCCTCTTTGAGAGGACTTTAGCTATTAGACAGGGGTTTCAACCCCTGGCGGACTACCGGGTGGGCGGGCTGACAGCTTAAGTTGACACGCCTTGGGCCAAAGAGCCCGCCCTACTAAAAAGTTTATCGCCCGCTAGCTAAAGCCTCTCGCAATTTGCGGCCCCGCGCTTTATCCCGAAGTTCGGGAGTCGCCATCCGCAACACAAAATCCAGCAGCCAAGGCGCAATTCGGTGACACCAAACTGCTAAATGACTTTGATATCCTACCAAGATTTCCGGCGCATCTTTGTGGAGTCCCGCGACAAGTGCTAGGGCAACTTTTTCGGGAGTTGTGGGCACTACCCACCGGAATTGTTCCAAGTCTCGCACCATGTCGGTATCTGTTAGAGAGGGCAATAAAGCTGTGACTCGAACATTGTACTGAGTTAACTCGCTGCGTAAAGCTTGGGTGAATCCCAAAATCGCAAATTTGGTAGCAGAATAAGTGGCCATTGTCGGAGCGGCAATTTTGCCCATCAAGCTCGAAACATTGACGATTGTTCCCTCTTTTTGAGTCGCCATTCGCCGAGCTATCAAGCGGGTAATTGTGTAGGTTCCGAGCAAATTTAAGGCGATTTCTTCCTCGATTAACGGCAGCGGGGAACGCAAGAAAGATGCTTGGTGCGCGACACCCGCACAGTTGACTAGCAGGTGAATGGGGCCGCAATCCCGCCAAGCTTGGGCGATCGCAATATTCACCGC
>JANYGO010000130.1 GCA_025362325.1 Cyanobacteriota bacterium
CTTTCCTAATAATTGGCTTTCTGACTCCCACAAAGTGGGGACATTACTCCCAAACAGCTTGCACAGTTTCCGTACAAGTTTATAACGGAGGCATCCACACCGAAATCATTGTTCCTGTTAAGAATGAATATTTTGACTGGAATCAATATTTACCTCTGACAGAAATAGGACGCGAGGCTGCTTCGGATTATAAATATCTATCTTTTGGCTGGGGAGACAGAGCTTTTATGTTGGAAACTCCCACATCAGGAAGTATCAACCCAGTTTCAGGTTTGAAGGCGCTTATTTTTCCTAATCCATCTACCGTACAAGTCCAAGGTTATCGGGTTTTCTCCCCTAATCCCGAAACCAAATGTGTTAAAATTAGTGGAGAAAATTATCTAAAAATGGTAAGCTTTATTAAAAATACATTCCAATTAGACCCCGGAGGCAATAAAATAAAAATTAGCTACGGCTACGACAAAAACGACAGTTTTTACGAAGCAAAAGACCGTTACTGGATTTTGAGAACTTGCAACGATTGGACGGCAGAAGCTTTGCGAAAAGCTGAGGTCAATACTCCTGTATGGTCAACGCTTTCGGCTGCGGTTATGTTTCATTTAAATAGCGGTTGCGAATGTAGAAGTCATTAGTCATTTGTTGGTTGTTATTTGTTATTTGTTATTTGTTACTCGCTTGGGGCTGGCAATAACGAATAACCGATTACCAATGCCCGATGCCCAATTCCCAATTCCCAATTCCCAATTACCAAATTATGAATGTAATTCCAGCGATCGACCTTTTGGACGGAAAATGCGTCAGACTGTATCAGGGAGACTACGCCAAGTCCCAAACTTTTAACGACAATCCCGTGGAAGTCGCCAGACAGTGGGTAAATCAAGGGGCGACAATGCTGCATTTAGTAGACCTCGATGGCGCTAAAGCCGGTCATCCTGTAAACTTAGCAGCCATTGAGGCGATCGTCCGCGCAGTAGATGTTCCCTGTCAATTAGGAGGGGGAATGCGCGATCGCCCTTCTGTGGCGGCAATTCTCAATCTAGGCGTTCAGCGCGCCATTCTCGGCACTGTCGCCGTCGAACAACCGCAATTAGTCGGCGAATTGTGCGCCGAATTTCCCGGTCAAATTCTCGTCGGAATCGATGCCAGAAACGGTAAAGTTGCTACTAGAGGCTGGCTGGAAACTTCCGAAGTTTTAGCGACAGAATTGGCGCAGCAAATGGCAGAGTTAGGGGCGGCGGAAATTATTTACACCGACATTCACCGCGACGGTACTATGGAAGGGCCGAATTTGGAATCTTTGCGGGAAATTGCGAACAGTATTTCGATTCCGGTGATTGCTTCGGGCGGCGTCAGTTCTCTAGCAGATTTGTTGAGTTTGTTGGCCTTGGAACCAATTGGTGTCAAAAGTGCGATCGTCGGTAGAGCAATTTATACCGGTGATATCTTGCTAAAAGAAGCAATTCAAGCAGTTGGACAGGGGCGGTGGCAAGATGTACCCCCAAATTTGGGTTCTTCTAGTTTTGCTTGAACATCTGAATCCGCACAACCAGCCTTTAAAAAAAAGGAGTCCTTGATTTTGTCTGCATCCAGAATTATCTGATTGGAATGTCTTTCTTATCATCATTGTACCATGTTTTTTAACCCAACAATTACAGCTTTAAGTTCTGGGATGGCATCCTTACTTGCTCCCATACCTTTGCTAGCAACAGTCGATCCCGAAAATTCGCCGATCGTTCTGAGCGGAGTTCTGCTGAGTTTGGTAGTGATTTATCTTGCCAGCAAATTAGGCGCGGAAGCGGCTATGAAGTTTAATCTTCCACCAGTTTTGGGCGAACTTGTAGCAGGGGTGATTGTTGGCATATCCGCTTTACACCTGATCGTTTTTCCCGAAGGCGGACTCTCAGCTTCCAACTCAGGAATTATGACTGTTTTGCAGTCGATAAATCCTATGTCCCCGGCCGCCGTCACCAGCGTATTTGAATCGCAGAGCGAAATCATTTCTGTGCTGGCTGAATTGGGGGTGATTATTCTACTGTTTGAAATTGGTTTGGAGTCGGATCTCAGACAACTCAAAGAAGTGGGAATTCAAGCCACCTTTGTCGCTTGTGTCGGCGTAGCAGTTCCCTTTGCTGCGGGTACTGCGGGCTTGATGATAATTTTTCACACGGCGGCGATTCCGGCAATTTTTGCAGGGGCTGCTTTGACGGCAACTAGCATCGGAATTACCTCGAAAGTTTTGTCTGAATTAGGACGGCTGAAATCTAAAGAAGGTCAAATCATTGTCGGGGCGGCAGTAATTGACGACGTGCTGGGAATTATTGTCTTGGCGGTAGTTGCTAGTTTAGCGAAAACAGGTGAAATTGATGTTGTTAATGTCATCTATTTAATCATTGGTGCAACTGCATTTTTGCTGGGTTCAATTCTGTTGGGCGGCATCTTTAATAAAACCTTTGCCACAGTAGTTGATAAACTCAAAACTCGCGGTAATATCGTCATTCCGGCATTTATCTTTGCTTTTTTCATGGCTTTTATCGGCAACGCAATTCATCTCGAAGCGATTTTGGGTGCCTTTGCGGCTGGTTTAGTGTTAGATGAAAGCGATGCCCGCAACGAGTTGGATGAGTTGATTAAACCCGTCGCAGATTTGTTTGTACCCATCTTTTTTGTGACGGTGGGAGCGCGCGCCGATTTGGGAGTTTTGAACCCAACAGTGCCGGATAATCGGGCGGGACTTTTGATTGCCGTGTTTTTGATTGTAGTGGCAATTTTGGGCAAGTTGATAACTGGTTGGGCGGTGTTTGGTCAGCCTGGAATCAATCGATTGGCGATCGGAGTTGGGATGATTCCTCGGGGCGAAGTCGGGTTAGTTTTTGCCGGTATCGGTTCGGCTAGCGGGGCTTTGGATAAGCCGCTGGAGGTTTCGATTATTATCATGGTAATTCTCACGACTTTTTTGGCTCCGCCTTTTCTGCGGATTGCCTTTGGCGATACGGTAGAGCCTCCAGCTAGCGGGGAACCTTCCAATATCTAAGAAGAAACCGGGTTTCTGGCAATTCTGCAAAGTCTAAGAAACCCGGTTTGTCAGATTTTCTCGGTTGGGTGGCAAAATATCTAAGAAGAAACCGGGTTTCTGGCAATTCTGCAAAGTCTAAGAAATCCGGTTTGTCAGATTTTCTCGGTTGGGTGGCGTAAGATTTAGGAAGAAACCGGGTTTCTGGCAATTATCCAACAAATTTCACCTGCAATTAACCAAAAAAATAAGGACACAGCACTGCCGTGTCCCTACCGAAACTAACCAGGTTTGCTATTACTTAACAAACAGCATTTCTTGATAAGTAGGCAGCGGCCACAAATCATCAGCCACTTCACCTTCCAAAGCATCGGCATACTGGCGAACCTCATCCATCAAAGGACGAATAGTTTGCGAAGCATACTGCATATGATCTTCTGTCGTAGCAAAATCGTGCTTGCTCAAAGCATCACTCAACTTGCTCGCAGTATCCATCATCGACTTAACCAGTGTCGCGACTTTTTCAGCAGTTGTCTTGGACAGTTCAATGCCAATCTCTTTCAAGCCAGCAATCGTGCTGGAAAGATCAGACAAATATCTCACCGCAGCCGGATAAATTATGGTTTTTGCGATGCTTCCCACCAGTTTTGCTTCGACTTCAATTGCCAGCAAATACTGCTCTGCATACACGTCATAACGGCTTTCCAATTCAACCGGAGTCAGAACACCTGTCTTTTGAAACAAGTCTTCAATGTATCCTGCTTTCAACACAGGCAAAGCATCTGCCGTAGTCCGCAGGTTGGCTAAACCCCGTTCCTCAGCCATTTTGTGCCATTCTTCAGAATAGCCGTTACCGCCAAATACGACGGCACCGTGCTCGTCCATCACTTCTTTCAGGACTGTTTGGATGGCAGCGCTCAGTTCAGTTCCGTTCGCCAAATCGTTTTCTAATTTGTTAGCAATCCAGTCCAAAGAATCTGCGAGAATTGTATTCATCGCCACCAGCGGCCCGGAAACAGATTGACCGGAACCTACTGCACGGAATTCAAAGCGGTTTCCAGTAAAGGCAAAGGGCGAAGTCCGGTTTCTGTCACCAGCATCTTTTACGAAAATAGGCAGTGTTTCTACGCCTAAATTCATGATTCCCCGACCTTGAGAGTCCTTGATTCCTCCCTTGCTAATTTGCTCGAAGATATCTTCTAATTGCGATCCCAAGTAGACAGAGATAATCGCTGGTGGAGCTTCGTTTGCACCTAATCGGTGGTCATTGCTGGCAGTTGCAACTACCGCGCGTAACAATGGGCCGTATTTGTGAACGCCGCGAATCACAGCGCCGCAGAACACTAGGAACTGCACGTTTGAGTGTGGTGTATCACCGGGGTCTAACAAGTTTCCTTGGGTGGCATTACCGACAGACCAGTTGACGTGTTTGCCGGAACCGTTAATGCCTGCGAAAGGCTTCTCGTGCAACAAGCAGACAAAACCGTGTTTCTTCGCAGTGTTGCGGAGAATTGTCATGGTTAATTGTTGGTGGTCACTCGCGACGTTTGCTGCTTCAAAAAAGGGTGCAATTTCAAACTGACCGGGTGCGACTTCGTTGTGGCGGGTTTTCGCAGGAATTCCCAGGCGATACATTCTTTCTTCTACTTCCTGCATGAAGACTTGAACGCGCTCTGGAATTGCTCCAAAATAGTGGTCGTCAAATTGCTGACCTTTGGCGGGAGGTTTGCCGAACAGGGTGCGACCTGCTAACAACAAGTCGGGGCGGCTGTTGGCGAAGTTGGAATCTATTAGGAAGTATTCTTGTTCGGAACCGCAACTGGAATTGACGGGAGCGACTTCGGTATTTCCTAACAGTTTTAATACTCTGGTTGCTGCTTTGTTCATGGCAGCAATGGAGCGCAAAAGCGGGGTTTTTTTGTCTAGGGCTTCACCTGTCCAGGAGATAAAAACAGTGGGAATGCACAATGTCATGCCGTTGTCTGTTTCCATGACATAGGCGGGGCTGGTGACATCCCAGGCTGTGTATCCGCGAGCGGCGGCGGTGGAGCGAATGCCGCCGTTGGGGAAGGAGGAACCGTCGGGTTCGCCTTGTACTAGAAGTTTACCTGCAAATTCTGAGATGACGGAGCCGTCGCTTTGGACTGAGATGAAACCGTCGTGTTTTTCGGCGGTGCTGTTCGTGAGCGGGTAAAATACGTGGGCGTAGTACAGTGCGCCTTTGGAAATAGCCCAATCTTTCATTGCTACTGCAACTACATCAGCTACGGAAGGATCGAGTGTTTGCCCGGTTTGAACGGTATTTTTTACTGATTTAAAAATGCTTTTGGGCAAACTTGCTTGCATTTTGCTCAGATTGAAAACGTCTGTTGCCCACATATCTTCGAGCCGCTTGGGAGGCTGAGCGGGCATCAGTTTGCGGTTGACGATTTGAGAAATTGCTTGAACGCGTGATTCGTTTCCACTCATGGTTATTTTTATGGGGATTATGGGACGAGTAGTTGTGAAAAAATAGATACTAGCAGAAGTATAACCCTTGACGAATATGTTGGGTAATCCAACATTTTTAGTCTGAACTCACTTTTGGGAGAATGCCTTTTTTGGCAGGCTCTCACAGATTGGAGGAGCGAGGCGCAATCACTTCGCCTTCCATCGGGCGCGATCGTCCAGTGTTAGATGAGGTTGGATTTCGATTATTAGCAAGAAAATAGATGACAGGAGCCTGTACTAACTTGAGTCAACATTATAGATGTCGGCGCTGTACAGATTTAGTAGCTAATCTTCGCCCTGGTAAGATCAAAAATTTTGTGCGAGTCAATGCCGATGAATTCTGGTCAAAACTACTTGTGGTTTTTAACTATTGAGCGATAAATCGCAGTTCAGCTAACAACGCACTTGTTTAGAGTTTTGGAGAATTATCGAGAGTACACAATCTACACTTGGAAAGTGTAAACAATCATTAATAAAATAAATGTATCCTAGGCTACAAATTTTTAGTTTTTTGGTCGCCGGGGCGATCGCCCGGATCGCACAGAAGGAAGTTCGGCAACGGATTATGTAGCGGATTTAACGGATGAAAGTTCGGCAACGGATTGTGTAACGGATGTAGCGGATGTAACGGATGTAACAAATTGTAGTTGTAGGGTGCGTCAGTAGCGCGTTATGCGATCGATAATTGAGAGTTGAAAGCTGACGCACCATACTAGCTTACTTATTTTTTGCTTTCGCGGCCCTAGATTCCACCGTAAATCCGGGAATATCTTGTAATTCTGTGGCGATCAAACTGTACTGTTCGCAAACCAAACTCAAGCGAGTGCCGGTACTTTTAACAGCGTTGACAGAGTGAGTCAAATCTCCTTGAAAATAGATGAGCGAGTTGGCTTGCGGCTTAATCTGTCCGACTTGCTGTTTGTTGCGCCGCAGTACCAACTCTCCTCCTTGCAAGTTTGGCGGTACTTGTACGTACAAAACGCTGACGGCTGCGGGAGGTTCGACGGTT
Source organism: Cyanobacteriota bacterium (assembly GCA_025362325.1). GTDB lineage: Bacteria > Cyanobacteriota > Cyanobacteriia > Cyanobacteriales > Microcoleaceae > Microcoleus. The sequence goes on from JANYGO010000130.1 coordinate 6,510, forward strand.
TTGCAGTACGATCGCAAAGATCGATCGATATGGGCATCCACGCGGGAACCTTCACCCAGCAGCAGGGGGTTGAGATAAAAAGCGTTGCATTCAGGGTTTAATGCTCTGTCTAGATAGGGTTTGAAGAAGGGGAAACGGCGCTCTACTTCGGCGATTTCGGAACGCTTAAACACCACGGAAAAGCCTTTTGTGCCGATGAAATCGCGGTTGAGGTTGTTGATGGCAAAATAAGGTGAGGCGAGAATTGCTCCTCGCAAGTCGTTGAGATAGTCGATCGAGAAAGCGTTAGGATGTTGGCTGTAGTATTTCAAGGCGCTCAAAAATCATCAAAGTTTAACGGAAACAGCGGATAGGAATGTAGCAATCGCTGATATTTGGGATTGTTTGGTTCCTCGCGCGGAATCTATGGAAGTTTCAGCAGCGAGTAGCAACTGTAGAATATCAGTCAATCTTGGGCGGATGAACGCCAAAGAAACCTATATAATTTCGATGCTATCGGAAACGATATTAGCGCCACAAATAGCGGGAGTTTTTTCGATCGCATTGGCTTTAAGACAGCTTGCCAACATTTTTTTTGCTTCGGGAGAAAGCGATTCGATAACTGGGACGAGCGACTCGATTGATCGCGAATTCATACTGAATTTTGGCTGACACTATGATATCATTGTAGCAAAGTTTTGCCAAAATAGCTGAATAGGGAAAATTGCTAGATGTAGTTCATCCTTTGGTCAGATGACAGCCCTTAATTTCTCCCAGCAATATAGATAATATTTCAGGTCTGGGTCTATGCCGCAATACTTCGGAAAACTCCAAACAACAGAACAGCCTTGGTCAACGATCGACTCCGTACAATCGATCGCTCGAACCGATTCCCTACGGGATAGCTGCGCCGCGCGTACAATTCACTTCAATTGCGGCGAAACTTCCCTCAGCATCAGCATCCTGGCGGCGAATTTAGTCCGAGTGCGAATGTCCCCGACTGGTGAATTCAACAATCGTAGCGTAGCGGGGCGTAAGCCATCGCACTCAGTAACTCTTCCTGACGAACAATGGGAAATTGTACCGTTTGAAGTGCGAGAAACCGACGAAAAAATCGAAATAGAAACAGCACAAATAACAGTTTCTGTCAAGCGCGATCGCCCTGCAATCGAATGCTTTGACAAATCGGGAAAACCCTTTGCTAGCGACTGCGATCGCGCCCTAGGATGGCGCGCGGGTGCAACCGCAGGCTGGAAACGCATCGAAGCAGACGAACACTTCTACGGTTTTGGGGAACGCACCGGCTTTCTCGACAAACTCTCCGAAGTCAAGACAAACTGGACAATAGACGCGCTTGACTACAATTCCCTCAGCGATGAAATGTACCAGGCGATCCCATTTTACATCGCCCTGAATCCCGATCGCGCTTACGGCATTTTCTTCAACACTACATTTTGGAGTCAATTCGACATCGGCGCCGAAAAACCGGGCGTGTTGCGGATGGAAACCAGAGGCCCCGAACTCGACTACTACATCATCTACGGCCCGGAACCCGCCCAAATTTTAGCCACCTACACGCAGTTAACCGGGCGGATGCCAATGCCGCCCAAATGGGCGTTAGGATACCACCAATGCCGCTGGAGCTACGACTCAGAGGACGTTGTGCGGGAGTTGGCGAAGGAATTTCGCGATCGGGCGATTCCCTGCGATGTCATCCACCTCGACATCGACTATATGCACGGCTACCGCGTTTTTACCTGGAGCCCGAAGCGTTTCCCCGATCCCGCGAAACTGATCGCAGACTTGAAAGCAGCCGGTTTTAAGGTTGTCACGATTGTCGATCCCGGTGTCAAGTACGAACCGGAAGGAGATTATGAAGTATTCGATCGGGGTGTGGAAAACGACTATTTCGTCCGCACCGCAGAGGGAAGGCTATTCCACGGTTACGTTTGGCCCGAAAAAGCGGTGTTTCCCGACTTCCTGCGGCCAGAGGTGCGCGAGTGGTGGGGCGGCTTGCACAAAGCCCTTACAGATATGGGCGTTGCGGGGATTTGGAACGACATGAACGAACCTTCGATCGCAGAACGGCCTTTTGGCGACGGCCACGAACACATCTGGTTTCCGATGGATGCACCGCAAGGCCCGGAATCCGAGGGCGCCACCCACGCGGAAACGCACAATTTGTATGGTTTAATGATGGCGAAAGCTTGTTCGGAAGGGTTGCAAAAAGTGCGATCGAACGAGCGATCTTTTGTGCTGACGCGATCGGGTTTTGCGGGCATTCAGCGTTACTCCTCGGTGTGGATGGGCGACAATCAATCGCAGTGGGAATACTTAGAAATGTCGCTACCGATGCTTTGCAATATGGGGCTTTCCGGCGTGGCGTTTGTCGGTTGCGACATCGGTGGTTTTGCGGAGAATGCAACCGCCGAAATGTTCGCGCGGTGGATGCAGGTGGGGATGCTGTATCCCTTGATGCGCGGTCATTCGGCGATAAATACGGCCCAGCACGAACCGTGGGTTTTTGGCGATCGCACTGAGAAAATTTGCCGCGAATATATCAATTTGCGCTATCAGTTGTTGCCCTACATTTACACCTTGTTTTGGCAAGCTGCGACTGCGGGAACACCGATTTTGCGACCGCTACTGTATCATTTTCCGCGCGATCGGGCAACTTATCACCTTTACGATCAAGTATTACTCGGCCCGTCGCTGATGGCTGCACCCGTTTACCGACCTGGAGTTGAGCATCGCGCCGTGTATTTGCCGGAGGGGACTTGGTACGATTGGTGGACGGGCGAATGCTATCAGGGCCCGACGCACATTTTAGCTTATGCGCCTTTGGAGAGAATGCCTTTGTACGTTCGGGGTGGGGGGATAATTGCGATCGCGCCTGTGCGTCAATTTGTGAGCGAAGAGGCGATCGATTCCTTAAAAATGCGAATTTGGCCCGGAACTGGTGAATGGACGCTTTATGAGGACGACGGACACAGTTTTGAGCATGAACAAGGTGTGTGGGCTACGACTAATTATCAAGTGTATTTGGAAGGGGATAAAACCATTGTTGAAATTGCCGCGCGGGAGGGGGAGTTTGCGATTTTAGAGCGCGAAGTTACTGTGGAAGTTGTTGGGATTGGGGAACAACGATTTACCGATGATGGTACGGTGCGGCGCTTCACATTTTAAGCAATTTTATCCGCAATACCGTAGGGACACAGCACTGCTGTGTCCTCGCATCCTTCGTGTACCCAGCAAGTTCATTTAAACGCATTTTAGCTAATTTGTGCGTACACTGTCGGCATTAAAAGCTATAATATTAGTTAATACCAAAGTCAATGAGGAATTGACTGTGCCAGAAACCTCAAAAGTCAAAGACTGCCGCATCGATTTGAGACTCACTCAGGAACAAAAAGAACTGCTGGAACGCGCCGCCAGTCTCAAAGGAGTCTCCCTGAGCGCCTACACGCTTTTTTACCTATTACCAGCAGCGAGACAGGAGATAGATTTTTATGAAAGACTAATTTTGTCCGATCGCGATCGGGATTTATTTCTCTCAGTTATGGAAAAACCCCCAAAACTTAAAGGAAAACTCAAATCCGCCATCAAAAAATATAGAGATAAATACGAGAAGTAACAACAGCGTGATCGGCAATTTTTTGTCAATTGCCAAAAACCATGAAAGAGCTGCCTTTGATTGCGGTTATCCTATTTTGAATGAATACTTAAAAAGATATGCTAGGCAAAATCACAACAAAGGAATCGCTAAAACTATTGTGGCAATTTATGCATCGGGCGGCTTAAAAATAGACGGTTATTATACAGTTAATTCCAGCGTTATAGAGTTTGAGTCTCTACCTGAATCTTACCAGCGCCGGATGCCTAACTATCCAATTCCAGCAGTATTAATTGGCAAGCTTGCCGTCGATAACTCAGTTAAAGGACGGGGTTTAGGCAGAGAATTGTTAGTGGATGCGCTTTATCGAACTGTTCGCGCTTCTGGTGAAATTGGCATCTTTGCAGTCAGAGTTGACGCCATCGATTTGCAGGCAAAGGAGTTTTATCTAAAACACGAATTTATTCCCTTTCACGATCGAGAACTATCGCTATTTCTGCCCATAGAAACAATTATTGAAGAATTAAGTTAACAGTTATCCGCAACCACAAATAATGCAGCTTCTTCAAATTACCACATTCCAAGCTTTGCGGCGCAGCTTGGGCCTGATAATCAAAGCCGCACCAATTGAGCTCCGCAATTTAATATTACTCAACATCATCCGCGGTGCTGCCCCATCTGCCGTGCTGTTCTTAAATAAACTAATCATTGACGAAGTATCTCGCCTGCTGTCGCGAACCCAAACAGCACAACCCTTAGCTTTGATTCTTTCCCAGCCAATGTTGCTGTGGAGTATTGCTGGAGTCTTAATTCTCAAATTAGTTGGCGACTCCATCGATACAATGAGTTCTTTTACAGTAACATCTTTGCGCGATCGCCTTCAAGGCGCAGTTGAAGGAAAAGTTCTGGAAAAAGTCGCCAATTTCGACGATATCGCCCTGTTTGAAAACCCCGAACTATTAAATATTGTAGAACTAGCAAAAACCGGAGTATTCAAAATACAGCAACTAGCATTCACCATCAGCATGACCATCACTGGAATATTTATTTTTATTCCATCTGTAAGCCTTGCTGCTGCTATAGCTTGGTGGGTTCCCCTGCTGATATTACTTTCATCAATTCCCTCAATTTACATCGAAAGAAAATATACGAAACTCATTTGGAGAGTTCAAAAAAAGCAAGCTAAGATTACTCGCGAAATGAACTTATCTGCTAGAGTGTTGACTGGCGAAGAATACGCTAAAGAATTGCGTTTGTTTGGCTTGCAAGAACTTTGGCTCAAACGCTGGCAAGGTCAGTTCGTGCAGTTTTTTAGCGAGATGCAGGCAATCAGAAAAAAGGGAGCCATTGTTGTACTGCTGTGGTCTATTCTTAGTAGAATAGGAGTAGCTTTGCCCTTTGTTTATGTGGTAATCGGAGCTTTGGGAGGGCGCTATACTTTGGGAGATTTGGCGCTATATTCTGGTTTGATTGTCCAAGTCGAGGAAAGTTTGCAGTTACTGATTAATAATTACACTAATTTGTACGATATTGCTCTCGGTGTGAGTCCGATTTTTCAACTGTTGGATATGAAACCAGAGTTGCAGTCTCCGCTTGGGGATGTGGCATCTCGCCTGCCTAGTTTACCAGATGGCGGGCAAGATGCCCGTGCCACAAAGGATAAAATTGGCATCGAGATTAAGGATTTATCTTTTGTCTATCCCGGCAGCACTAAAAACACAGTTACAGATATCAACTTAACCATCAATCCGGGTGAAATGCTAGTTTTTGTGGGTGAAAATGGCGCGGGCAAAACTACCCTTGGCAAACTGCTCGGCAGATTGTACGATCCGAGTGAAGGTTCGATCGCCTGGAACGGTCAAGATTTGCGATCGTACCCTCTAGCATACGTGCGATCGCGCATAGCAGTAGTCATGCAAGATTACGCCCGTTTCCCCTCGACAGTGCGAGAAAACGTCGGTTTCGGCGACTTGCTTTCCCTGTCGGATGACACCGCAATTAATCAAGCAATTTCCGAATCAGGAATCGCAGCTAAAGTCAACAGTTTAGAGCAAGGTTTAGAAACACCGTTGGGGAAACAATTAGAAGACGGTATCGACTTATCGGGGGGACAGTGGCAAAGAATTGCGATCGCCCGCGCCCTCATGCGGCTTTCTACAGCCGAAGTCCTAATTTTTGACGAACCAACCGCCGCCCTCGACCCCAAGACAGAACACGAAATTTACAGCATCTTCCGCCAAATCGCCGTCGGGAAAACAACGATTGTCATCAGCCACAGATTGGGATTGGCCAAAATTGCCGATCGCATCGCGGTGATGGAAAATGGTAAAATAGCCGAAATCGGAACTCACGACGAATTGATCGCAGCAAACGGAATTTACTGTTCGATGTTTACCCGTCAAGCTAGCAGTTATATTTAAAGTTAAACAAACAAAAAATCGCCAGGGGCGGGTTTATCGGAAAGAATTGGTTTAAAGCCGGAACCGGGAGCATCTCATTTTTGTAAAAAGCATTTTTTCTTTGAGTGCGAGCGTCCCCGCGAGCGTATTATACAATACGCTCGCGGGGACGCTCGCACTCAAAGAAAAAATGCTTTTTACAAAAATGAGATGCTCCCGGTTCCGGCTTTAAACCAATTCTTTCCGATAAACCCGCCCCTGGCGATTTTTTG
>JANYGO010000023.1 GCA_025362325.1 Cyanobacteriota bacterium
AATTGCTAATCTCTCACAAGGTCGAAAAATAGTAATAAGTTTTGCTGAGAGTTGGTTTATTATTACGTTGTTACCTACAGACGATCGCATTAGCTGTACTTTGACCAAGTTTGGAACTTCGGGCTGGGAAAAGGTGTTTGAATTCGATCGCACTCACGTATTAAATACACTCAGATGTTTTCTTCAGGAAGTGATGCAGCTAGCTGTAGATAAGGGTTACATCACGCTGTTCGAGAAGGAGGAATTTATTCGTCCGGCTTTTGCTAGCAGTACGGATGCTGTGGTGTTGAGTAAGTAGTTGGTTTGGGTGGTGTTTTGGGCGATCGCACCTAACTATTAATTTATCCTACGAATATTTTAACCGCAGATGATGTACGGGCGGGACGCCCGTACCACGGTTTAGCTTGTTTGCATTTTACTCTTCTTCTGAGTCCTCAACTTTAGACTCTTTAGACTCTTTGGCTTTCTGTCGAATCTGCTTGAGTTCTTCTTTTGGTTTCCAGTTGCTTTTGGGAGTTAGTCTGTACACGTCAGTACGTCCCCTACGCTGCTCCTTCAGTATTAAACCCGCATCACATAGAGTTTTGAGGGCATATTGGGCTTTTCTGACGCTCATATGACAGATTTCTGCTGTTTTCTTCAGTTTAGCGAAACACTGACCGTTAAGTTTGCCCCCTGTCCTGCGAACTACATGGGCATAGAGTCGGAATTCGTAGGGGTCTAAGCCGTATTCATCGAGATCTGAATGGACAACTGGCAAGGGTTGTAAGTCATTTTTGGAATTTTTATTTGTGGGCTGAAGCGGCTGTTGAAGTAAGTCATTTTCCAAAAAAGTCTCTCCTATTAGCCACGGATCCGAGTTTTCCTCGTCATCTTGATGATTCTTCTCTATCGACATATGTTTTACGTGCATAAGTACAACTGCATCAAGTGCATCTTAGCATATGCACGTGATGCGTATACATATGCACTTGATGCTTAAGAATAGGTTATTAATATAAAGAAGCTTAAACTTACACTGAAGTTATTATTTATAAGAGTATACATTTGCGGTCAAGCACCTAGAGTTAAGCCCCGAGGTTTAATGTTGCTAGGTACTTGTGCAAGCTTTTGCGAAAATAGAAAAAAGATGCTATAGTCTCTGAAAGACAAAACAAAAGCGTCCTCAACACTTCTCAGGTGTAAGGACGCTAAGTCTCAACACTTCTCAGGTGTAAGGACTCTCTAATGTCTTGTATTTTTCGTAAAATCGAATCTTATAGTGGCTGCGCTGGCGTGCATCAGGTCACTTTAAAGATTCTGTTGTTGTTTAGACATTTACAAACATGGTAACACAAAATCCGCTTTCGCTACTAGACAAGCTGTCTAAGCATCCTCGTGGTTTGGAGCTAGCTTATCTGGTTTATCAGCTCCATCAAGATAGTCAAAGGCATACACAGCCAGAGCCTCGGCTTGTTGCGATCGCCTTGAACCTAGCCAAGCGTCAAGGTATAAAAGACAGACCATACTTCAAAGGTATGGCTAATGACGAGATTCGCGGGTGGATTGCTCAGCACTCTCCCAAGCAGGAAATTAACTGAAAACAAAATAGCTTAGACAGCAGCCAGTCAGCTTACTGGCTGGCTTAGCTGTATCTAATCTACTTGTTGTAATTGTGAGTATCAATCCACCCAACACTTAGTCAAAGAAGCTAATGGCTAACATCCAAATTGCTGAAAACAGACCACTTAGTGAGCTACTTGAAATAGCACTCTCTACTCAAGCAAACTTGAACCGCATTCTGCTTGAAAAAATTGAAGCAAAGGACAAAACTATCGAATTGCTTCAAATTGAGAATGAACAAAAATGCAATGAAAAGCTTGAACTGCAACAAAAGTTAGACGACTCAGAAGATGAAAAGCTTGAACTACAACAGAAGATAGATTCATTGGAGGATGAGAACCTTGAACTGCGACAACGAGTAGATCCCTATTCGCCAGATTGTCTTTCGATTGAAGACTCTTTTGACGAGGAATATTAAACAGGGATGTAGGTAAATTCATCAAAAGCCCGATCGCCCTTCCCACCCAAAAAATAGGACAATGGTAAAGGGCGATCGCACTTTCTCCCAAAAAGTCTCAAGCACGCATTTTTCAACCCGCGTCGGCGGGTTTTGCTTGTCTAGACGCGGTTTCAACCGCCGACTTTAATTTGTTTTTGCTCCAAAAACTCGGCCAAGTCGCGGACTTCTGCCACTAACTCATCAGGTAAATTATCTAAAACCGACATTAACTGTTCTCGAACTCCGATCATTTCGCGGGCAGATTTCACTAATCGCAACTGATGGGGATAAACCGTCTCAACGCCGATAGTTTCCATAAATGATTCGGGTTCATCCTGAGTTGCAGGAATAAAATCTCCGCCAACTTCTGCTTTCACCCATCCGCCAAACAATTCTACTAAATATGCTTCACCGTTTTTGAATATCTCAACAATTGCCCCTGCTGTTTCCAGCGGTGCAATTGAGCCATCCCCGAGGGCGATGGGTTTGGTTAAACTCACTGCATCCAATAACTGAAATTTGCTCATTGCTGTTTCCCAAATCATTATGGAGTATTCAAACATCAGATGCACGCCGATTAACAAATTCCCAGACTTCTGCAATTCATCAGCGTTTATCTGCGTGCATCTGCGGTTTAAAATCCCCCTCAATTCTCTGACAAAAAGCTTAATGTCCCAATAGCTTATCCCGCAGATGCTTAATTCGATCGCGCAACTTACCAGCCTCCTCAAACTCCAACTTCTTCGCCGCCGCCTTCATCTGAGTCTCCAAGCGCCCGATTAACTGAGGAATCTCGTCTAAAGATAACTCGTCAACCTGTTCGTAAACCTCCTCCAACTGCTGAGAATTCAGCTTACGTGACACATCCAGAAACGCCAGAATCGCATTACTCGATCGCTTTTTCGCGATCGGCTGCGGCGTAATCCCGTGCATCTTATTGTAAGCTACCTGAATCCCCCGGCGGCGATCGGTTTCGTCGATCGCCTTAATCATGCTTTTCGTCAAATTATCAGCATACAAAATAGCCTGTCCTTGAACATGGCGCGCCGCCCGCCCAATCGTTTGAATCAAAGAACGTTCCGATCGCAAAAACCCCTCTTTATCCGCATCGAGAATCACCACCAGCGACACCTCCGGCAAATCCAAACCTTCCCGCAGCAAGTTCACACCAATCAATACATCAAACTTACCATCCTGTAAATCTTGGATAATTTCGATACGTTGAATTGACTGAATTTCCGAGTGCAAATACCGGACTCTAATCGCCCTTTCTTGCAAGTATTCCGTTAAATCTTCCGCCATCCGCTTCGTCAAAGTCGTCACCAAAACGCGCTCATCCCGAGTGACTCTCTCCTTAATTTCCCCCAACAAATCATCAATTTGTCCCTCCGTCGGGCGCACAAAAATTGTCGGATCGACTACTCCAGTAGGGCGAATTACTTGCTCAGCAACCCTGCCTTCTGATATTTCCATTTCCCAATCACCAGGAGTCGCAGAAACAAAGATGCACTGATTCTCTTTTGCCCAGAATTCCTCAGCTTTCAAAGGGCGGTTATCCGCGGCGCTGGGCAAGCGAAAACCGTGCTCGATCAAGACTTTTTTCCGCGCTTGGTCGCCGTTGTACATTCCCCGAATTTGCGGGACTGTGACGTGGGATTCATCTACTACTAACATCCAATCTTTCGGAAAATAATCAATCAAACATTCTGGCGGTTCTCCGGCATTTCTACCTGCTAAATGCCGCGAATAATTCTCGACTCCGTTGCAGTAGCCGACTTCGCGCAGCATTTCCAAATCGTAGCGGGTGCGCTGTTCTATCCGCTGCGCTTCTAAGAGTTTTCCCTCTTTTTCAAATTCTGCCAGTCGGTCTTCTAATTCGAGTTCTATTCCTTGGCAAGCTGCCTCTAATTTATCATCTGCGGTCACAAAGTGGCGGGCTGGATAAATATTTAAAGCGGTTGTACTTGCTAGGATTTTACCAGTTACGGGGTCAACGTAGCGAATGGCATCGATTTGATCGCCGAAGAATTCGACGCGAATAATTCGATCTTCGTAGGCGGGGCCGATTTCCACGACATCGCCTTTGACGCGAAATTTGCCTCTACCTAAATCTATGTCGTTGCGGCTGTATTGGACGTTAACTAAATCTCGCAATATTTGCCGCTGGTTGACTTCCATTCCTACTTGCAAAGGAATCGCAGCTTTCAGGTATTCTGCGGGCATTCCCAAACCGTAGATGCAGCTAATTGATGCTACGACAATTACGTCGCGGCGTTCAAAGAGCGATCGCGTGGCGGAGTGTCGCAGCATATCGATCTCGTCGTTAATTGCTGCCGTTTTTTCAATGAAAGTATCGCTGACGGCGATGTAT
>JANYGO010000199.1 GCA_025362325.1 Cyanobacteriota bacterium
ATTCAAGCAACCACAACCGCTGTTTGAGCGCGATCGCTCAACAGCAACCTGCCAGCAGCATCAATACTAAAATCCTTTCCCAGTAAAAAACCTTTGCCCATCAACCGCTTGCAAACAACCAGCGCCGTAATTCGACGAATCTCTTCCATCACGTCAGCAGGAATCAAATAACTCACACTCCAGATCACCGACTCGGAGTCATACCAAATCAAGCGCTCAATACTCACAATCATCAAAGCAGCTACACTGTCAACAGACAGCCGCTCTCTGAGATCGGCAATCAAATCTTTACCAATTAAGCTATTGCGAGTCATCATCGCCCTAGCCATCTTCCCAATTTCTTGTTCGAGTTCTAAATGATTCATGCTTAGCACTGGCTGTTATGTTTTTAAAGCACTACTCGGAGTAAAAACAGTGACCGCTACCAGGCTCTGCCCTAGCGTAGCTGACGCAGCCTCTACCGCAACTCCTTTTAACAAAGTATACCTAAAGAAAGATTAAAAATGTATCTAAAGACAGATACTAAAATTTATTTTTTTGTCATAAATGGATGAACCAATTCCCACAACAGTTTGTCTGAGCAGTAAATTGAGTATTTGTGCTCGGTCGGGTCAGGAGTAAAGTCAAAGATTGGTAAATTCGCTACATAATAAGGAAGTAGTTACTTCGGAGAAAAAACACCAATGGCTGCAAAAGGGCCAGATATCGATATTGCCCCCTATATCGACCACGCCCTGATCGATCCGGGCGCCACCCCTGAGCAAGTAGAAAACTGCTGCCAACAAGCAGAAAGATTTGGCTTTGCGACAGTTTGCGTGTATCCCGCCTACGTGCGACAAGCGGTAAGTCTCCTGCACGGCAGAAAGCCAAAAGTCTCGACTGTCATAGGTTTTCCCACGGGAGCAACCACATCAGCAGTCAAACTCTACGAAGCTCTAGAAGCCGCAGACAATGGAGCCGTTGAGTTAGATGTCTGCGTCAATTTAGGATTATTGAAAGCCGGAAAAAGCGACGAATTTCATCGAGAAATAGCCGAAATTTGCGAAGAAACCGGACTCACCATCAAGGCGATTATCGAAAGCTCGATGCTTTCCGATCCCGAAAAACAATTAGCGGCTGAGCTTTGCATGGAAGCTGGGGCGGCTTACATCAAAACTAACACCGGCTTTTTTGGCGCGGCGACAGTTGAAGATGTGCGGTTGTTGAAGGAAATTACCAAGGGAAGGGTTGGTATTAAAGCGGCTGGAGGAATTCGCACTCACGAACAAGCTTTAGATTTAATCGTGGCTGGTGCAACTCGTTTGGGGACTTCTCGCGGCCCGGAATTAATCCGCCAACGAGATAATTTAGACAAGAGTCATTAGTCAGTTGCCAGTTGTCAGTTGCCAGTTGTCCTTAACTGGTTCCAAGGCTCTGCCTGGAAACCCCTATTTAGAGGCTCTGCCTCGGCATAGGATTAGGAGGCAGAGCCTGGTAGCGAGTATTAAATAAAAGTTCTGCGTCGTGGACGGTTTTTGCTACTGCCCTTGTAAATCTAAAATCTAAAATCTAAAATCTAAAATCGAGTGACTCGAACTTACAAAGCAACTGGAATCAATCTCAAGAGTGCACCTCTAGGCGAATCCGATCGCCTGCTGACAGTTTTGACACGGGAATTCGGCTTGATTAAAGCTGTAGCGCCCGGTGTTCGCAAACAGCGATCGAGCATTGGCGGTAGAAGCGAATTATTTGTCGTCAACGAGTTGCTAATCGCCAAAGGCCGATCGCTCGACAAGATTACCCAAGCCAGCACCGTCGAATCCTATCCGGGTTTGAGCCGCAACTTGGGAAAACTATCAGCCGCGCAATATCTGGCCGAATTGGCGATCGCCAGCGCCCTTTCCGACGAGCCCCAAGAATCACTTTTCTTTTTGCTGGGCGAACACTTGAGCCGTTTGGAGCGTTTGTCCGATCGCACAGAAATCCAATCCGCCGCCGTGCTAGTCGCCCATCTCACCCAGGGTATTTTTCACTTGCTAGCCCTAGCAGGCCTCGCACCCCAAGTCCAAGTCTGCTGCGCCACCAGACAACCTATCGTCCCAAATTTCACAGATCCAAACTGGAAAACCGGGTTTAGTATACCTTCTGGGGGAACCTTCAGCTTGTCCGAGCTAGCTAACCTAGAGGCAGAACTCTCTTCCCAAACCGGCAGCTTGTACAGATCCAGCTCCCGTTCCCCGCAAACGAGTGACAGCAAACACTTGACAAATTTCCACATCAATGCTAAAGAATTAGCAGCACTGCAAGAGTTGGGTAGTGCAGAATTAGGAGAGGGGATTGCCGATCGCACAGCTTGGATATCAGTAGAAAATATTTTGCGGCAATATGCCCAGTATCATTTAGGTTGCACGATTCGATCGGGAAGCTCGATCGACACCTACTTAGAGAGTTTTGAGTTTTAAATTTTGAGTGTTGACTTAAATAGGTCAACGAACGATCGTACATCGCACCCCCAGCCTGGGGGATAGCCGAACCTGCCGGCAATTTCAGGTAAATTCTCAAGATTGTTGCGACATCAGATAATAGATAGAGATAAAGTTACGAGATTATTAATAAACTTAGGGGTTAACACCTCAATTTGAAATTCACATCCCCCCAGCCTCCACCATCCCAGGCGAGCCACCCCAAATCCTATGATGCGACTGTCCGATTCTGATTTTACAAGATCTGTTTTAGCTGTTACCCACCACAAAATGGAAGAACGAGAAAATTTTCCCGATTTTCGCTCGGAACCCGCCTTAGCCGATCGACAATGGAGCAACGCCCAACACCCAGAAATGGATAAATATCCCACAACTCCAGAAACAGAGTCAAGCAACGGCAAAAGCCAAGCCGACGAAGCCATCCCCCCGCTACCAACAGCAGCAACCGCAGCAGAACTCGCCGAAGCAGTGGCCGAAACTCCCGAAAAAGAAACAGCATTTCTGCCAGTTCTGAAAAACCGCAATTTTCTAGCATTGTGGAGCGGGCAGATTTTCTCCCAACTAGCAGATAAAGTTTATCTCGTACTGACGATCGCCCTCGTCGCCAGCCGCTTCCAAGCGCCAGATCAAACCATCAGCAGATGGGTATCGGCAATTATGATCGCCTTTACCATTCCTGCGGTGCTGTTCGGGGCGGCTGCGGGCGTATATGTCGATCGTTGGCCGAAAAAAGCAGTGCTAGTAGCCACAAACCTGCTGCGCGGAGGCTTCGTATTAACATTACCCCTGCTGCTGTGGCTCTCAGACGGGTTTGAACTCGGTAAACTGCCACTAGGATTCTGCTTGCTGCTGCTAGTCACATTCCTAGTTTCGACCCTAACTCAATTTTTCGCGCCAGCAGAACAGTCCGTGATTCCCCTAATAGTGGAACGCCGCCACCTGCTATCGGCAAACTCGCTCTACACTACAACCATGATGGGTTCGGTGATTATCGGCTTTGCAGTCGGAGAACCCTTACTAGCTTTAGCTGACAACCTATTTACCAACCTCGGCGGCGGACTCGGCATCGGCAAAGAAATAGTAGTAGGCGGAAGTTACGCCTTCGCCGGAGTGCTGTTGCTGTCGATGCAAACAGGCGAAAAAAACGAAGTCGAACACGAACCGCCGCACCCCCTAGCAGATTTAAAAGACGGCCTGCGTTACATCAACGATCACCCGAAAGTCCGCAATGCTTTAATTCAATTAATTATTCTATTTTCCATTTTTGCAGCCTTGGCAGTTCTAGCGGTGCGGCTGGCGGAAATCCTCCCGGGTATGAGAGCGTCGCAATTTGGCTTTTTGCTGGCTGCGGTGGGCGTCGGGATGGCTGCTGGAGCGACGACTGTCGGCTATCTCGGCCACAAATTTTCTCACTCCCAACTCAGTTTAATCGGATCTGTTGGCATGGCAGTTGCTCTGATGGGTCTTTCTGCATTTACACACCATTTATGGATCTCGGTACTGTTCATTACCATGTTGGGTTTGTTTGCCTCCTTGGTGGGAGTGCCGATGCAGACGACAATTCAAGCAGAAACTCCAGAAGAAATGCGGGGAAAAGTTTTCGGGCTGCAAAACAATGCCACTAATATCGCTTTGAGTTTACCATTAGCTTTAGCGGGAGTAGCCGAAACATTTCTGGGTTTGCCGACAGTATTTTTGGCTTTGGCAGGATTGGCGATCGCCGGCGGTGTCTTAACCTGGTATATTTCCCGTAACAGTAATAGCAAAGTCGATCGACTCCCATAAAATAACAAACTCTGATTTACTGGAATGCACATCGCTTGGTTAGGAAAAAAATCACCTTTTTGCGGTAACGTCACTTACTCCAGGGAAGTCACCAACGCACTGTTAGACCGGGGATACCAGGTTAGTTTCCTGCATTTTGCCCAAGAAGCGGGCCAACTCGACAGGAACAATACGGCGTGGAGCGTGGCAAACGGGAAATGGGGAGCGTCCATTGCTCAAACCTCATTTACTAATTCGCTCCCGCCCGCGAGTTGCAACGAAGTTTCTTTACCCTGTCACTACAAATCGCAAATTTATACGATTCCGACTCTCAAATCCCGCACAGTGTTGATGAAGTCTCTGCGGCGGCTGAAACCCGATGTGGTTCACGCTTCCCTGACGCTTTCGCCTCTAGACTTTCTGCTGCCGGAAATTTGTCAAGAATTGAATTTGCCTCTGGTGGCGACTTTTCACCCGCCGTTCGATCGCAAATTGCGGAATTTGACATCAGGAACTCAGCACCTGATGTATCAACTGTACGCTCCGTTTTTGGCTCACTACGACTCAACGATCGTGTTTTCTCAGATTCAGCGGGATATATTGGTGAAGTTGGGAGTGCCGGAAGAACGGGTGGCGGTGATTCCCAACGGAGTAGACGCGGTGAAGTATTCGCCCGGGCCTTCGGGGTTGAAGTCCCAATTAAAAGCCGATCGAATTTTTGTGTACCAAGGCCGCATTGCCCCGGAGAAAAATGTCGAGGCTTTGCTGAAAGCCTGGAAACTGTGCAATTTTGGCCCTGGCAACGTGTTGGCGATCGTAGGCGACGGGCCCCTAGCCGCGTCGCTGCAACTGTCTTACGGCGAAGAGGATGGCATTGTGTGGCTCGGATTTGTCGCCGAAGAGGAACGCCGGATCGAAATTCTGCGCGGTGCAGACGTATTTATTTTGCCTTCTTTGGTGGAGGGACTGTCGCTGTCGCTGCTGGAAGCGATGGCCTGCGGTTTAGCTTGTTTGGCAACGGATGCCGGTGCTGACGGCGAGGCCTTGGAGTCCGGCGCGGGGGTAGTTTTGAACACTCAGCGGGTGCGGAGTCAGTTGCAAACCTTGCTGCCGCTGTTTTGCGATCATCCTGAATTGGGAACGCTGCTGGGCCAAAAAGCTCGACAAAGGGCGATCGAGCGGTACACTCTCAGTCAGAATATTACTGAGTTGGAAAAGCTGTATTCACAGATTTTGCAGAAGCAGCGCGTGCCACTTCGGGGCTTAGCATAACTTAGTCATTAGTCATTAGTCATATCATGTCCGTTAGATTGACAACAATAAGATTTGGTTCGTAGTGCGTCCTGGTGTCCGCTCTTTGGCTGCGGACACCAGGACGCACTACGAACCGTTGGCCTATCCTCCTGGGCGCAAATAGTCAAAAAGTCGATCGCCCGAATCGGCCCGAATCAAAGCAACCACAACATCCGGCAAACTTCCCAAACTCGGATAAACAAAATAACGCGGTTCCCAGCGCGGCCCAAACTTATCTTTAAAACTGTGCAATCCCTTAAAATTATAAAACTTGCTCAAGTGATCGGAAAGATAAACTAACACCTTTTCCAACCGCCCGCATTTCTCAGCTTCTCCGACTCCTGCCAAGGCCGACAAACCCAAATCAAATTCTGCATATCCCAACTCTTGACAGTGTTGCAACATCGAAGCAAACAAGCACTCCATCGTGCCATTTTCCACCTCTGTACGACGGCGCATCAAATCAACTCCAACCACTCGATCTCCGGCAGATATCATATTAGCAAAAGCACTGATTTTACCGTCGGGAGTATAGATGACTACAGCGCGAGTTTTCTTCAAATATGCCTCATCAAACCAACCCACAGAAAACTTTTTTTCTGCACCCTGAACCATTTCCAGCCACTCATCGCTCGCGAATTTCATTTGCCGCATCACTTCCCAACTCAAAGGAGGCTCGTAAAATTCGACTTGATGCCCGGCTTTTGTCAGGCGGTTGATAGCAGTTCTCAAGTTTTGATTAGCCTTGCCTTTGAGAGTAAAAGTTTTGAGATTGACAATAGCTTCCTCGCCAATTTGCACCACTCGAAAACCGAGAGTAGAATACATTGCTAGATCGTCGGGCAAAGTTTGATAAAATGCTGGATACCAGTCATGGCGATCGCAAAACTCTTGAAACCCCAAAATTGCCTCTTTGCGGTCTTCAGCGGGCCCGATGGGGTCTCCGAGGGCGATCGCACCTCTACCTTTGGACACATAGGCGATCGTACTTTTGCCCGAAGGACTAAAATAATAAGATTTATCCTCAAGCAACGCCAGTCTCGCTAGCGTTGTCCGCCCGTATTCTGCTACAACTTGTTGAGCTTTATTCCGTTCCGAAACACTTCCCGAATCTCGCAATAGTACCGGCCGCAGCAGCATCAAAAGTGCATAACCAAGCGTTACCGCACCCACAGCATAAATCGAATTCGCAAAAAAGGCAGCAAACCGAGTTTTCGGAACTAACCCGGCATTGTCCGCCGTAAAAAACATCGCAAAAGTCTGGAACAAAGCATCGTCCCAATCGAAATTAACGGCTCGTTCGTTAACTTCAAAACGCCCATCTAAAATGTAAAAACCCGCCGTCCCGTAGGCGAGGGTAAACAGCAAAGCCCCTAGCAAAACCCGGATTCCTTGAGCAATTGAAGGGCGATCGGATTGAGCAGTGAATGTCTTCCGCATCACCAACAACTGAAACAGCAGCACCCCAGAAAGCAAACTTTCTTCAATATCCAATCCTTTGACTAAATGAGTTACAATAGAAACGCTTAACAATCCCACCGTCAGCAACCAAGCAATCCGCTTGCGTCGCAACAAATTAGTTGCCAGAGTTAGCAGCATAAATCCGATAACTGCCGCAAAAAAATGCCCGCCCGCCCTCACAGGAAAAGGAAAAAATGGTTCTAACCAATTTCGGCGATCGGGTAAACTGGGAGTTACAGCAGACAGCAGGTTAATAATTCCTACTAATCCCGTTAAAAATGATGCAGTCCAGAGTCCAATCCTAGTTTTTTGGGGTAACACAGTTCACCTTTCTAATTTTTCTGTGCGGCCAGTGATATCTTAAACTGTTTTCCAACATAACTCAATGAGTCCGCTAAATGTTTGTGCCAATAATTCCAGCCGACATCGGGGCCGACAATCCCGTGTCCTCCAGGAAATTTGTTAAACTCGTTGGCAATACCCAAACTGTTTAATTGTTCGTGAAACTGTTGAGTAGAAGTCAGAAATTTTTCGTCTCCTTCCCCCGCATCCAAATAAGCCCGCAGTCGCTGTCTGTCTTTTGCAGAAAGTTTCGGCACTAAATATTTAGGACTGTTACCTTTGCCACTCTGATCTGTAAAATAACCGCTGTGGCTGAACAGAATATTAAAATTATTCAAGTAGCGCAAACCGATATTAAAAGCTCCCCACCCCCCTGAAGATTGTCCTCCCATTGCCCAGAACTTGGGGTCTTCCAGCGTTCTGTAGCGCGATTTTACGATTTGAACCAACTCGGAGCCGATCGCAGTTCCTACCTGACCATTCGCCCCGTCAAAATACTGCGGGTCCCACAAAGGACTCGTACCCCGCTTGTCGTTTCCGTCAGGAGTAATTACAATTGACGGCGGCAATTTTTTGCTTTTATATAAATCGTGAAGCACAGAAGTAACAGCAGCTTTGTCCTGATAAGCGCGCGCGTCTCCGTGCCCGCCGTGCAGCAAAACAATCACTGGATAGCGTTGTTTCGGATTTTTTGCGTACCCCGACGGTAAAATTAAGCCGTAGGTGCGCTCTGAATTCATAGCTGCACTTTTATATGTTTTGAGTTCAAATTTTATGTCGGCATCGGCGATGATTTTCGGAGGGTCTAATTGAGGTGCTCCGGCAATAAAAACGTACCAGTATCCAGTCGCACCTAGTAGGAGGATTGTACCCGCACCGATACCTAAAACTTTTAAGAGCCACTTAGGCATACTTTCAATCTCTCTTTTTTGTATTATGGCAATTAGTACATTATATGCAAATATATTTTAGGAATGTGGTTAAGCTGTAACGGCCAAGATGCCCGTTCCACAAGCAAGCTGTAATATTATTAAAATCTGAAATCTGAAATCTGAAATCTAAAATCGTATGGCTTATCGCAATCCTGCTCCTACAGTTGATATTATCATCGAATTGGTCGATCGCCCGCACCGACCAATAGTTCTCATAGAACGCCTGCATATTCCCTACGGCTGGGCGATTCCCGGCGGGTTTGTCGATTACGGGGAATCGGTAGAAACGGCGGCAAAACGCGAAGCTTTAGAAGAAACTTGCTTAAATGTAGAATTAATCGAGCAATTTTACGTTTATTCTGACCCAAATCGCGATGCACGCCAACACACTATCAGTATTGTATTCTTGGCTGCGGCAACTGGCGAACCTCAAGCCGCCGATGATGCTAAAAATTTACAAATTTTTGAATCCTGGCAGATTCCTGGTGAATTGTGTTTCGATCACGATCGCATTTTACGCGATTATTGGCGTTACCGTCATTACGGATTGCGGCCGCGTTTGCAGGAGAAGAGTTTTTAACCGCAGATGAACGCGAATGAACGCGGATAAATCCTAAATTTTGTATAATTAATCTGCGTGCATCTGCGGTTTTATTGATATAAATAAGTAAATTCACCAAATTAAACGTAAAATACCGATCGCTCAAAAGCTGCCTGGGTATTTATTCTTCCTTCTTCCTTCTTCCTTTTTCCTTCTCAATAAATTTTATGGCAAGCTTGACTATATTAGGTGGAGGTGCATGGGGTTCGGCACTGGCAAGTCTGGGAGGCAAAAAGGGCGATCGCATTAATTTGTGGTCGCGCCGCAGTTCTTTTAGTCTAGAATCGGTTATAACTGGCGCCGATGTTGTGGTTTCGGCGGTTTCGATGACAGGAGTTGGCGAAACAGTCGATCGCCTGCTTGCCTTAAACTTAACTCCCAGTACAATTATAGTTACTGTCACCAAAGGTTTAGACCCCGCGACGACACGCACTCCATCTCAAATCTGGCAAAATGCCTTTCCTCACAATTCAATTGTCGTACTTTCGGGCCCCAATCTTTCCGAAGAAATTCAGCAGGGATTGCCGGCTGCGACGGTAGCGGCGAGTTTGGATTTAGCGGCGGCGAAGCAAGTGCAAAATATCTACAGTTCCGATATTTTTCGGGTTTATGTGAATCAAGATCCCTTGGGGACTGAGTTGGGCGGGACTCTGAAGAATGTATTTGCGATCGCCGCTGGTGTTTGCGATGGTTTACAATTAGGAACTAATGCTAAATCTGCTTTGCTGACTCGCGCTTTGCCCGAAATGATTCGGGTGGGAGTTCGTTTGGGAGCTCGCGCTGAAACTTTTTATGGTTTGTCTGGTTTGGGAGATTTACTCGCTACTTGCAACAGTTCTTTGTCGCGCAATTATCGGGTTGGTTTCGGATTGGCTAAAGGCAAGTCTTTGGAGGAAGTCGTGCAAGAATTGCAGAGCACTGCTGAGGGAGTTAATACTACTAATGTGTTAATTGATTTGGCGGATCGACGCGAGATTGAAGTCCCTGTTTCTCGTCAAGTTTATCGTTTGCTGAATGGTGAAATTACTCCTGAACAAGCTGTTTTATCGCTGATGGAACGTGCTTTAAAACCGGAGATTTAAAATTGTAGGATACAGAAAAGAGACGGCGGTTGAAACCGCGTCTACACAGACACTCACGCGACGGGAGCGGGTTGAAGAGAAGAGAAGAGAAGAGAAGAAGAGACGGCGGTTGAAACCGCGTCTACACAGACACTCACGCACCTCCGTGGGTTGAAGATGAAAGAGATATGAAATATTCTTTATTTTGCGCCGTAATAAAAGGCAACTTCTTTGTCTTTTAGCGGTGCAAAGTCGGCTGCAATTAACATTGGATCGAGTTCTGCTTGAGGCAGATGTTTTACGCCAATTCGGACAATGCGCGATCGCATGGTGTTTGACACGCCACTGCGCTGTCTCCCGGCTTCTAATCCCATTACTTGCTCGTACAGGTCTAATTTTGCTTTCGGAATCGGAGTCCCGTCAAAGTCGATTCCTGAAGCGATCGCCACATCGATCGCATCTGCACCAGTTGTAGATGCAGGCGCTGAGTTTGTTTCTGAAGACATTGTGCTATGATATCAAAGTTTGCTGTGGGATCATCTTATCAGAGAAGTATCCCTATCTACGAAAAAAATCGATCGACTTCCTTAATATCCACATTTCCCCCGCTGACAATCACGCCAACTCTCGCATTTTGAGCCGGTACAACTCCAGACAGCAAAGCCGCCGCTGCTAACACTCCCGTGGGTTCGACAACTATCTTCATCCGTTCCCACATAAACAACATTGTTTTGCGAATTTCCGCCTCCGAAACTGTTGCCATATCGTCCACATAATGCAGCACTAAAGGAAAAGTTAATTTCCCTAAAGACGGCGTGCGCGCGCCGTCAGCAATAGTATCCGGGTTGCTAACAGTTTGCAGCATTTTTGTGCGGAACGATCGCGCGGCATCATCTGCTTGCTCGGGTTCCACTCCTATTACTTTACACTTCGGCGACAAAGTTTTAGCTGTGATCGCGCATCCCGACAGCAAACCCCCGCCGCCGCAGCAAACCAGCAGCAAATCCAACTCCCCAACTTCTGCGATTAATTCCAGCGCCGCCGTACCTTGTCCCGCAATCACCCGCGCGTCATCATAAGGAGGAATAATTGTCAAGTGTCGCTCCTCGGCAATTTGAGCGGTGAGCTCGGAGCGCGAAACTTGAGTTCGATCGTACAAAATAATTTCAGCACCGTAGCCGCGAGTCGCTTCCTGCTTAACTTTTGGCGCATCTCTAGGCATTACGATAGTAGCAGAGATTGCGAGCAACTGTGCGGCAAGGGCGATCGCCTGTGCGTGATTTCCCGAAGAAAAAGTCACCACTCCCCGCTGTTTTTCAGTTTCAGATAGCTGCATCAAAGCATTGCAAGCACCGCGAAATTTAAACGAACCCGTCCGCTGAAAATTCTCGCACTTGAAAAATACTTGAGAATTCGTCTGTTTGTTGAATGTTTCTGAAGTCAGTACCGGCGTCTTGAAAGCTTTACCCTGCAAGCGTTTTGCCGCAGCCTCCACATCGGCAAAACTGACGGGAAAGGGATTTTTATCAGCAAGGTTGGCTGTCATATTTTTTCTGCATCGGGTGCTTGTGCCGCAATCTACCATATATAGAGTCAAAGCACGATCATTTTTAATGATATGACATATTAGAAATTATTATCATTTGACTGTTGCAACTAATTACCAAAAGAGTTGTACGATAACATCAAGGTTATTGCGATTAGTTATCAAAAAGTGGCAGTTAGGCAGGAGATCGATTAATGAATTTCAAGTTAAAAGTTATAGCAAGCGCTAGCGCAGGATTATTGCTGCTAGCGGGTTTGACAGCGAATGCTGTTGGGATCGGGCAGAAGGCGATCGCGCAAACAATACCAAAGGGCGATCCTCTTCGAGGGCTTCGCCAACAAGATTTAAGAGCACAAGCTGCTATAACTCGCATTAGAATCGTATTTGCTAACCGCAGAGATGCTACAGATTTGCAAAATAAAGCCAATCAAGTAGCGCAAATACTATCCAAAGAAATCGGAATGCCCGTCGATGCAGTCATCGGCGACGAAACCGCCGCTGTCGAAGCTTTGAGAGCCGACAGAGCAGATGTCGCATTTGTAGCAGGGCGCGCCGCATTAAAAGCAGAACAATTAGCCAAAGCGCGGATGTATTTAGCAGAAGTGCGCAGCGATTATTCCGGCGGAAATACCTACGATTCCGTGTTTGTAGTGCGACAAGACAGTCCCCTGCGCCCCAAAGGTTCGGCAAAGCAAACCCTCGAACAATTGAAAGGCAAAAAAATGGCTTTCACTTCTCGAACTTCCGGTTCGGGATTCATTTTTCCAATCTCAGAATTGGTAGGTCAAGGATTAGTTTCAGGGCCGGATAGATTGGAAACTTTCTTCGGAAATGTCACCTATGGCGACGGTTACAGCAGCGCTTTGCAAGCTGTTTTAAGAGGTCAAGCAGATGTCGGAGTTGTCTCCGAATATGCTTTGCTGCCACCTTGGATTACAGCGGAAGAAGGCAAGAGATTGCGAGTTTTGCAACAAGTGCCCGGAGTTCCCGCCCACGGAATTGTGATTGACGATCGCATTCCTGCACCAATGCGCGAAAAACTGATCAATGCTTTCATGAAAATGAACGAACCTGCAAACAATCAATTGTTCCGCAGTTTGTACAATTCCCCAAAATTAGTAAAAGTCGATCATGCGCGCCATTTAGCAACCTTGCGCCAAGCTTTACAGCGCGCTAAACTGGAACCATAAAATCAAGGTTCGTAGTGAGGACTTTAGTCCGCAAAAATAGCGACGGACTGAAGTCCGAACGATCGAACCTGTTGGATTGTATTTGTTTGAATAAACTTGATATTAATTACTAGATTAGTTCATAAATATTTCCCATGACTATCGAATGCAGTAAATTAGAAACCGCTTATTCAAACTCACTCAAACGCCCGATTTTGAACGGGATTGATTGCAAAATTAAACAAGGCGAGTTTGTGGCACTACTGGGTTTGAACGGTGCAGGAAAATCTACGCTGTTGCGTTCATTTGTCGGATTAGTCCCAGTCAAAACAGGAGAAATTCGGATTAACGATACTGTCCTAACTCCGCGCACTTTGAGGCGAATTCGGCGCGATATTGGCTTAATTTTTCAAGGTGGCGGCTTGATCGAACAGTCATCGGCGATCGACAATGTGCTTTGTGGTTGCTTGGGAGGATTGAATACTTGGGAGACTCTGTGGGGTTTTCCGAAGCAACCGCGCGATCGAGCTTTTGACCTACTAGCAGACTTCGGACTCAAAGACCTAGCATACCAAAAAACCGGACTGCTTAGCGGTGGACAACAGCAAAAAGTCGCCATCGCGCGCGCCCTAATCCAATCACCGCAGATTTTACTCGCAGACGAGCCCACCACCGGATTAGACGTAATCGCAGCCCAGCAAGTAATGCAAATCCTCGATCGACTCCACCGAGAACAAGGCATGACCGTAGTTGTAGTATTGCACGACTTGGGAATGGCCAGCACCTATCCCGAAAGGGCGATCGTCCTCGATGCCGGTCAGATAGTCTATGATGGCAAATGTCACAACCTGTCCGACAAATTCAGCAAACTAACACATCCCAAACTAGAAGCGTGAACCCCTCACTTCTCCCCTCTTCCTCCGCGCCCTCTGCGCCCTCTGCGGTTCATAAAAAAAAATCTTAAAATAAACGCCAATGACCGAAAAAAAATTAGGTAATTTATCAAAAACCTATAGCTGGATCAAAAATCTCGGTATTGCGGCAGGTTTAATTCTACTTTACGGTTGGGCGCTGCGAGGATTAGAAATTGATGCCACAACTTTGGTAAACAGTTGGCCTTACATGACTGATTTTATCTCGCGCTTGTGGCCGCCGAATATCGAAATTATTGATGTAGCAATTAAGGCTTTAATCGAAACAGTTCAAATGTCGCTTTGGGGAACCACAATCGGGGCGATTCTTTCCGTACCAATTGCTATTTGCAGTGCCCGCAACATAGCACCAAACTGGTTGCATTGGTTGGCTAATTTGTTGCAAAATGCGGTGCGTTCAGTTCCTTCAATTGTGCTGGGGTTGCTGTTTGTATCGGCGACTGGTTTGGGCGCGCCTGCTGGTACTTTGGCGCTGGGAATTTATACTATAGGTTATCTTGCTAAATTTTATCAGGAGGCGATCGAGTCTGTGGAAGCGCGATCGATCGAATCGTTGCAAGTTGCGGGCGCATCTTGGCTGCAAGTGGCGCAATACGGCATTTTCCCGCAGGTGTTGCCGCTAGCGTTGGGTTACACGCTGTGGATGTTCGAGTATAACATCCGCGCCGCTTCGGTGTTGGGAGTGGTGGGCGCTGGGGGAATTGGTTTTGAATTGGTGAATTATATCAGGTCTTTTGAGTACAATAAGGCTACTACTATGATGTTGGTTCTGTTGGTTGTCGTGACTGCGATCGATGTAATTAGCAGTAAATGGCGGCACCGATTGGAAACGAAGTAAGGATGGGTTTGGAAAGTCGATCGCCCGTTGCCGGAAAAGTCGTAGCGTAGCGGGGCTCCATCCATCGCCCTCTGAGGATATAATCATCGGCTACACGGCTATTGAGGAGACGGCAGTGCCGTTTCCCTACCGCAAAATGCGCGCGCTGTAGCTATCCCCTAGGGAATCCCCCTTCCCATCCTCTCGCAGTTAGGAAAATTTGACAAAATTTAATATTTTTGCTATGATTTTCTGAAATAAATCACAATTAAAGCTCAACTATAAATGTATGGAAGCTATAATTGAAACCATTGTAGATAAGCTGCGTTATTTAGGCAAACCGCAGCTAGAAGTTGTCCTTAATTTTGTAGATTTCCTAACTTGGCAGTCAGCACCCGGTGTGTCATCAAAGGTAAGTGATTCTGATGCAGAAATCAGCGATAGCGAGTTTGAAATACTTTTAGATGAACTGGCTGATGATTTTATTAAAAGTCTGGGAGGTAATGTGCCAGTGCTATCAGATTTTGCCATAAGTCGTGAAGGTATCTACGAGGAGCATCATAGAAGAGACGGCTCTCCTGAACTTATGGTTATAAGTTTATCTAATCAGAAAAGCAAGCTAAGACGCGGTTCCTAAAATTATTAAAATTAGAAAAGCCATATCCTTGGCGCATTATCAACTTAATTCGATTGTTTATTCCCTCCATAAC
>JANYGO010000219.1 GCA_025362325.1 Cyanobacteriota bacterium
TTAGCTTTCTTCATAGGTTCGATCGTTCGGACTTCAGTCCTCTCCTTGATGCGGACTCGCATTCCTCACTACGAACTGGGTTATCTCATTATAGGTTCGATCGTTCGGACTTCAGTCCGCATCAAGGAGAGGACTGAAGTCCGAACGATCGAACCTATAATGAGATAACCCAGTTCGTAGTGAGGAATGCGAGTCCGCATCAAGGAGAGGACTGAAGTCCGAACGATCGAACCTATGAAGAAAGCTAATTGCAAAACTTTTCTACGCAGCGCACAAACATTTCTACACCCATCCCCAAGGCAGTTTCATCAAAATCAAAACGCGGGTGATGGTGCGGGTAAGCCAAGTTTTTCTCTGGATTTGCTGAACCCAAAAAGAAATAGCAACCGGGGACTTCTTGCAAAAAGAACGACATATCCTCACCGCCCATTGTTTGACATTCCGGTACGATTCCCGCAGGAGTTTCTACAACTGATTCGGCTACGCTGCGTACTAAGTCAGCCATGCTCGAATCGTTGATGACTGGCGGGTAAAGGGCGCAATAATCGAGTTGGTAAGTTGCGCCGTGACTCTGACAAATTCCGGCAATTACTTGCTCGATGCGCTGAGAGAAATAACCTCGATATGTGGGATTGAAATAGCGCACTGTGCCGCCGATTTGGGCGGTGTCGGCGATGACGTTGTGGGTGTGGCCTGCGTGGAATTTGCCGACTGTGACTACCGCTGAGTCGATCGGGTTAATGTTCCGTGCGACAATTGCCTGTAGGGCGCTGACAATTTGGGCTGTAACTACGATCGCATCTACAGTTTGGTGCGGCATTCCGCCGTGTCCGCCTTTGCCAAAAATCGTGCAGTCAAAAACTTCTACAGCCGCCATCAGCGCGCCGCTGCGGACGCCTACAGTGCCTAAAGGTAGATTGTTCCACAAATGCAAGCCGACGATCGCCTCAACATCAGGATTCTGCAAAACTCCCGCCTCAATCATCGGTTTGGCGCCGCCCGGGCCTTCTTCGGCGGGCTGAAAGATGAATTTTACCTTACCCGAAAAGCTGTGTTTGTGTTTGGCGAGATAGCAGATTGTACCGAGGGCTATCGCAGTATGACCGTCGTGGCCGCAAGCGTGCATAATACCATCATGCTGCGATCGATAATCCACCTCATTTTCCTCTTGAATCGGCAAAGCATCCATATCAGCCCGAATTGCCAAAACCCGCCCCGGTTTGCCACTGTCGATAGTTGCCACAACACCCGTTTTAGCAATATTAGTTTGATGTTCTATTCCCCATTCCTGCAACTTTTGCGAGACAAACTGGGCCGTTAAATTCTCATCAAAACTCAACTCCGGCTTTTGGTGCAAGCGGCGCCGCCATTCGACTAGCTGAGGCTGCAAATTTCTAATCTCCAGCCGCAATTGAGATAAATCGACATCAGTTAAATTCGGTACAGTTGAAACCATGTTTTTTCTCTCCTTTTTTTCAATTAGGTTTTAGTTCTAATCAGTTAATAAATGGTATTTAGTAATTATAGCAATCATCCCACAATTTGACGGGCGGGGACGCCCATCCCACAATTTGACTGACGGGCGGGACGCCCATCCCACAAGAGGAAACCTAAAATTCTCTGCGCTCTCTGTTAACTGGTTCCTAGGCTCTGCCTGGGAACCAGTTAACAGAGGCTCTGCCTCGGCCCAAAAAATGAGGCAGAGCCTCTAGATATGTGTTACTAGGCTCTGCCTAGTAACGAGTAATTAGTAATTCCCCAGATGACAAATCAGAGGATTATTTAGAAATCTTAGAAACTAAATTAACTCCCGGCAATAATCGCTCCAAATCTAATCTTGAAGCTGATGCCGCTAATTTTATCAGGTCATTTGGGTCATCTAAATATGGTAAAGTACCTAACACTGGCATTTGAGTCAGGGATTGAATTAAATCGATCGGTGTCCAGTCGGCAATTTCTTGTTCCGAACAAGCTTGAACGCAGTTAAGGACAATGCCTCTAAGCTTAAAACCAGTGTGTCTGGCGAGAGCAACATTCGCTACAGCTTGCCCGATCGCCCCCAGCCTCACAGGTACCACCAAAACCCCCCTCAGCCGCCAATCTCTGGCAATATCAGCCACCGTCAATTCCCGCGTTACAGGCGAACCCAGCCCTCCCAAAGCCTCGACCAACACAAAATCCTTGCGCTCACTGAGGCTTTGCAGCGCCGTCCAGACCTTTTCGAGTTCGATCTTTCTCCCTTCGCGTTCGGCTGAAATCGGCGGTGCTAGAGGCGCGCTAAAGTGCAGCGGATTGAGTTCTTCGGGGGATTGGTCGAGGCTAAACAAACGGGTGTAGAGTTCGCGATCGCCCGTTCCGGTTTGCAACAGCTTCATAATTCCCAAACTGCGATCGGGAAAATACATTTGCCAATAAGCAGCCAGAGCGCTCGTCAAAACAGTTTTGCCCGCGTCAGTATCAGTTCCAGCAATCAGCAGCGAGTTCATTGGCAAATAGCTAATAAGTAATTGGTCGTTGGCTTCAACCTTAGTCTAGGGGAATTTTGCCAGAACTAGGGTGAAGGCGAGGGTGCGGGAGTTGGCGCGGGCTCCGGCGACGGCGCGGGAGTTGGTGCGGGCGTCGGTGACGGCGCGGGAGTTGGTGCGGGCGTCGGTGACGGCGCGGGAGTTGGTGCGGGCGTCGGTGACGGCGCGGGAGCCGGTGCAGGCGTCGGTTTGGGCGTCGGTTTGGGCGCGGGAGTTGGTGCAGGCGTCGGTTTGGGCGCGGGAGCCGGTGCTGGAGTCGGTTTGGGCGCTGGAGTCGGTTTGGGCGCTGGAGTTGGCGCTGGGCTTGGCGCTGGTAAAGGGTCTGGGCTTGGCGCTGGAGTTGGCGCTGGGCTTGGTTCCGGCAAAGGTGCTGGGCTTGGTTCCGGCAAAGGCGTTGGGCTTGGTTCCGGCAAAGGCGCTGGGCTTGGTTCCGGTAAAGGTTCTGGGCTTGGCGTTGGTAAAGGTGCTGGGCTTGGCGTTGGTAAAGGTTCCGGGGTTGGCGTTGGTAAAGGTTCCGGGTTTGGTACCGGAGTTAGTCTGGGCGTCGGATTTATGACTGGTGGCGGCGCTGTGGGAGTGGGTTTGGGCGTCGGTTTGTTGAGAAATGAGCCTACTAATGCCCAGGAACCGAAGCCTGTCAAGATGACTAAGCCCGTTAGCAGTCCGATCGCAGCGACGGGATTGTCCCACAAAGAGCCACCAGCAGGCTCAATTAGCGGATCTGGCTGGTTTTGCGGGCCGGCACTTAGGGGCACCATCGGCTCAGGTTCGGGTGGCCTACCCACGGCTACGGTTGCGATGAGCGAAGCATTTGACGGCACGACTGCTGACGCGGGGGGTACAGTTTGCTGGTTAGACTGGGGATTTGTTTGGCCGTCGAGTGCTTGGGCGACTTCGCTGACAGATTGATATCGATCGCCCGGAGAGCGATTTAACATCCGATTCAACACCGCAGCCAACCCCGCGCTTACCTGCACTCGCTGCTGCCAATTCCACTGTAAAGTCGTTTGATCCAGCAATTCCTGCGGTTCTTTGCCCGTCAGCAGGACGATCGCCGTTACAGCTAAAGCATACAGGTCGCTGCTGGCAGTGGCGCGCCCGCTTTGCAACTGTTCCATCGGCGCGTAGCCGATTTTACCGACTGTTGTCGCGTGGGCTGTTCCTTCGGGAGACTGGACTTTGGTGGCGAGTTCTTTCACCACTCCAAAGTCAATCAGTACCGGCAACTTGTCGTTTTCCCGGCGGATGATATTTTCCGGCGAGATGTCGCGGTGGATGATGCCGCGGGCGTGGATGTGAGCCAGTACAGGCAGCATTTGCCGGATAAATACTAAAACTTCGGCTTCGCTGAAGGTACTGCCTTTGTTCGTGCGATCGAGCAACAGTTCGCGGTAAGTCATCCCTTCCACGTAATCCTGCACTAAAAACAAACGTTGATTCTCTTCAAATATTGCCCGAAACTGGGGAATTTGCGGGTGGGCAATTTGGTAAAGTATTGCCGCCTCTCTTTGAAACAATTCCTTCGATTTTTCCAAAACGTAAGGCCCGCTTTGCACCGGAATCAATTCTTTCAGGGCGCAGCGTTCTTGAAATCTGCCCAAATCTTCTACTAAATAAGTCCGGCCAAATCCCCCTTGACCTAAAATACTCACCAAGCGGTAGCGGTTTTGTAGGAGAGTTCCAATGGCAATAGGTGGCTGCATAAGTTTAAGTAGAAATTGTTAAATAATAGGCGATCGCTAGACCTAAGTCTTTAATGCCCAAGAGCATACTCCACTGTCTCTAGTTCCCAGTCCCGACCAAAGTTAGCATTTTACATTTTTTTGAGCAACTTTGAGAAATTGGGTGCTTGTGGGCGATCGAGCATTAGGGGCAACCACGGGGGGATTGCCCTACGTTAGGATTCTTTTGGGGCGATCGCCTTGGCGAAAAATTAGGAGATTTGCTGCTACATTCTTCCCAACTCCCAACTCCCAACTCCCAACTCCCAACTCCCAACTCCCAACTGTCAACTGTCACAGGTCAACTGTCACAGGTCAACTGTCACAGGTCAACTGCCAACTGCCAACCGCCAACTGCCACAGGTCAACTGCCACAGGTCAACTGCCAACTGCCACAGGTCAACTGTTAAGCTTTGCTTTCACCATGTCTTGAATTCTGTTACCGTCTGCTTTGCCTTTAAGCTGCTGCATTGCCTTGCCCATCACCTTGCCCATCTCTTTTGCAGAAGTAGCGCCCAGCGAGGCAATTACTTCGTCAACCACTTGACTCACCTCTTCGTCTGACATCTGCGCCGGCAAATACTCTTCCACAATTACCAACTCCGCCTCCTCTTGTGCCACTAAATCTTCGCGGCCACCTTTGCGGTATTGGTCGATCGAATCCCGGCGCTGTTTAGCTATTTGCATCAAAATTTCCAATTCTTGAGCTTCCGTCAGCGTGTCTTGCCCGGAGGGACGGAGGCTGACTTCTTTTTCGAGAATAAATTTCTTGATGCCTCGAACTGTTTCCAAGCGAACTTTGTCCTTGGACTTCATGGCTGCTTTGATTTCTGCGTCAATGCGTTCTCTTAAGCTCATCGATTTCTACCTTGCCTTGCTGTATCAAAAATCTGGAGTATGCTTCCGATTCTTAACTTTTACTGTATTTTTCAAGTTTATTGCCTGTTGGTGGCATTTTTATCGGCATTAACCGGGCTGTCTTCGGCTTTTAACCGAATTTTGGCGGCTGTACTTCAAGTATCTGCCTCAAATTGACGATCGCCAGAATTTTTAGGCATCGCACAACACCCCAAACATGAAATCTATCAAAATATTGACTGAACATTTCTAATTTCCGATGGTAAGATGGCGGTTAAATAAACGTCTTGCAAGAGGCCTGCTGTGATCCGTTCTGCTACTTTACCGCTTCCGCTTCCCCAGTCGCCGGTTTCCGCCCACGACCGTCTGCGGCTGTTCTCCGGTTCTGCTAATGTTCCCCTCGCCCAAGAGGTGGCTCGCTATCTGGGGATTGATTTGGGGCCGATGGTTCGCAAGCGGTTTGCTGATGGGGAGCTCTACGTTCAAATTCAAGAATCGATTCGGGGTTGCGATGTTTACTTGATTCAGCCAACTTGCTGTCCGGTAAACGATCGCCTGATGGAATTGTTAATTATGATCGATGCTTGTCGCCGCGCTTCCGCCAGACAAGTTACTGCCGTGATTCCCTACTACGGCTATGCTAGGGCCGACCGCAAAACGGCCGGCAGAGAGTCGATTACTGCGAAGTTGGTCGCTAATTTGATTACTGAAGCTGGGGCCGGTCGCATTTTGGCGATGGATTTGCACTCGGCTCAGATTCAAGGTTATTTTGACATTCCTTTCGATCACGTTTACGGTTCGCCTGTGCTTTTGGATTATTTAGCGAGCAAGCAGTTGACGGATATTGTTGTGGTTTCGCCGGATGTTGGCGGAGTCGCTAGGGCGAGAGCTTTTGCCAAAAAGCTTGGCGATGCTCCCCTAGCAATTATTGACAAGCGCCGCCAAGCTCACAACGTCGCCGAAGTGATGAACGTCATCGGGGATGTCAGAGGCAAAACAGCCGTGTTAGTGGACGATATGATCGATACTGCGGGCACGATTTGTGAAGGCGCCAGATTGTTGCGCCGCGAGGGTGCGAGGCAGGTTTATGCTTGTGCTACTCATGCGGTGTTTTCCCCTCCGGCGATCGAGCGTTTGTCTAGCGGAGTCTTGGAAGAGGTAATTGTCACGAATACAATTCCTGTGCCTGAAGAACACCGTTTTGCGCAGTTGACTGTGCTTTCGGTGGCGAATTTGCTGGGCGAAACTATTTGGCGGATTCACGAAGACAGTTCTGTTAGCAGTATGTTTCGCTAGACAGGAAAGACTCTTTTTGAATGTTTGTTTTAAGGTGCGTCAACAAGCGTGTTGCGCACCGTTTTTTTATAGGTTCGTAGTGAGGAATGCGAGTCCTCAGAAAATTGAGAGGACTCGCATTCCTCACTACGAACCTATTTTCTGATATTTGTGCGATCGCACTTGAGATCGCCGGAACAAGAGATGGTAAAATTCTATCTTGTTGTCTCAAGAGCGCGACCTTTTCGTCTTCTAGATAGGTCTCGCCAAAATAAGGGGTAAATAGGGAAAAACTATGAAACATTCACTCGTAAGAACAGCAGCCGCACTTGTCGGTTCAGCAATCTTAACATTCGGGGCGAACGCTCCGGCGAAAGCATATACATTTGACGAAACCGAAATTAACCAAGATCGAGTAATTGCGATCGCACAACCGGGCGGTCTGACCGGCTACCAATTACTAATTGTAGAACAGGTGACAAACAAGCGGCAATGCTGGAGCGAAAGCGGCTCTAATCCCGTCGTAGTCAATCCGTTATTAGCTACTTTTGATTTCACCGGCATTTGCGGCCGCGCCACCGACAGCAACGGCTTTTCTATTCGCATGGCCGGCAGCGATTTAGCATTAAAATACACCCTGAGTTTGCAAACCGTTGACGGGAACGTTTTACTAATGGGAACTCCCATCGATCCCAACAACACTCAACCGATAATTATCGGCCGCACAAACGGCGATACTAACGGCTTTATGAAAATCACCCTCGATCCCGCTTGGCGCTTCAGTAAAAGAGCTTATCAAGGCAAAGTATTAGGTCACTTTTATTTTAGTAGCAGTCAACCAGCACCAGGAGAAATCGGAAATACCGGAGGAAATACCGGAGGAAATACCGGAGGAAACACCGGAGGAAACACCGGAGGAAACACCGGAGGAAACACTGGAGGTAATACATTCGGAGATATTGCTACCGATATCTACGCTTCCGAAATTAAAGAAGCTGTGAGCCTTGGGTTTGTAGCTGGATTTGCTCAAGATAATACCTTTCGGCCACAACTTGCTGTTACCAGAGAGCAATTGGTATCTTTAGTATTGGAATCATTGAAAGGAATACAAGGTGCTAACATCACATTTCCTAGCAATGTTTCTACCCGTCCTTACAGCGATGTTGATAGCTCGCGCTGGAGTGCGGGGAAAGTTCTATTTGCGCGAGATAACAAGATAGTCAGCGGTTATAAAGATGGCACTTTTAAACCTACGCAGCCGGTGACTCGGGCTGAATTGATGGCTGTGCTGCGAAGAGCCTCAGAATTTGGTTTGTCGGCGCGGGGAATGCAGCCGAATTTAATTGGGAAAGAGCCTCCTAAAACTTTTTCAGATACTCAAAATCATTGGGCTGCTGCTATTATTAATCAAATGTCTGCTTATTGTTCTGTTGCTTCCGCTGTTAACGAAGTTGGAACTCGTTTTGCTCCCGATGATTCTGCAAAGCGGAATTACGCGGCGGCGGCTACTTTGCGGATGCTGAAATGCGTTAAAGCTCAGTAATATTGTGTCCGTTCAATAACGATAATCTAGGTGTTTGTAGTGAGGACTTCAGTCCTCAGATTATAAGGACTAAAGTCTTCACTACGAACCTATATTATGCTACACCGTAATCAGTATAAGGTCGTTTGTACGGAGCTTGCAATCCCAAAACAATATCCTCCCTCGGCACTCCCATTTCAACTAATTCCTCCGCTGGATTTTCCTCTGTCAAATTTTGTTGAAGCCAGATTTTTCCATCTTTTATATCAATGTGAATGATGGTTTGATAAATCCGGGTTAAGTGTTCCCAGCCGACATTCATCCACTGATAATGATCTCGTTCTGTGTCGCAGATAAGTTGCACTTCGACTTCATCATCGGAAACATCATCTTCAGCATAACGGGTGATTAATGTCTGAACGTATTGACGATATTGAGCTAGCTTGTCCATTGCACAATTACCTCATTTTTTGAATCGTATACGATTAGAAATACCTGATACTGTTGTACCGCAGCTTGAGTAAATTCAGACTGAAAAAATGTTCTATACACGTCAATTGGTACTGCCAAGTATAATTTCCGATTAGGTTCAACAGATGCCAGCCCTAGCCGATAACTGAGAAATTGTCCCAATGCAGCATAAAAGTCTGTAATTGCAGAGGGATTAAGGAAGCTTTTGATTTCGACTGCAATTTTCTCCCCTCCTCGCTCCGCTGCGACTAACCTTTCTGCTCCCAAATCAACCTGAAATTTAATATTGCCAAACTTAAACTTTAGTGGATCGGCAGTAATCACCCACTGTTCTTTTTCAAGGGCTCTCTTTACGGATTCGTGGAAGGTATCTTTGGCAGACGCAAATTTAATCTCAGCACGATCGCATACAACTATAAATTATAGCGAAATCACAGTATATTGTCAATCTGTAAAACACTAAGTTTCTCAATGATTTTTAGCCAATGCGGACTGAAGTCCGCACTACAAACCGGCCAAGGCGGACTGAAGTCCGCACTACAAACAGGTTCGTAGTGAGGAATGCGAGCCCGCATATTACTTGTTTCCCGACTCCATTTCCTTGCGTTTCTTCGTTGATGTCTGTTTGCGAGTTTTAGGAACCGGGATTGTCTCAGACTCGGGCTGTGCGATGTCTTCGGTTGATTTGCACAAGTCATTCAATAACAATTTATGCTGAGATTCGAGCTCGTTCAACCGATTTGATGCTGTTTCTAATATTTGCTTTCCCTGTCGGGCTTGGATGGTAGTTTTATTTTCGATCGCATCCAGCAACACAAAAACTGATACAATTTGCCAAATCTCCAAATCATCGCCCACGACATCGCACTTAGAGACGATTTTGCCGTTTTCGGGGACGTGAATCCCTAAGCCGGAAGCTTGAATTAGCGGCTGGATTTCTGCTATACTTAAATCCGCAAGGTCGGTAATTTTATGTTCCAGCGATATTAAATCTGCTAAATCTGATAAGTCGATCGATTCTGCGGCTACAGCATCGAACTTGAAGGTGAGAGTTTGATTTAACGGATCGGAAATGGCGTAAATTGATTGAATGTGCGATCGACTAACCGCACCTTGCTCGAAAAAATCTTTGCCTAGAGGCGCGAGCGTAATTTTACCATTTTCCGCCACCTCCAAAATCTCCAAATTAACCAAATTCGTCGCCGTAGTCTTCACAAAAACCTGATCCAACCCCAGCAAATCTGCCAACTCCTGCAAAGTCGGCGCCGGATCAAACTCAACACCAGCCCGCAAAATAAACTCTTCCAATACATTAAACTCGCGCGGTTCACTAATCGCCACCTCCAGCGGAGTTTGGCGAATTGCAAAGCGGAATTGACGCGCCGCCAACACTGACAAACCAGGGTTTTGCTGCTCAATTTGTTGGGCTAGCGAACTTAAATTCGAGTCAATAGATTTAGCTGAGGACGCTAGCAACATCTACAAAACCTCCGCAGTGACGCACCGTTTTTGAAACTTCCTGATACATTTTTCCGACAGTACCTGTTTGTTGCGTAAATAAATCGTGACAGCCGACAACTATCAGCAATTCCTGAGCACGGGAAAAAGCCACATTCACCCGTTCCGGTTCCTTAGCAAAACCAATATCGCCTCTAATATTATTGCACACTGTGCTGACAATAATCACAGGTCTTTCCATGCCTTGAAATATGTCAACCGTACCAGTGCGGATACTCAAAGAAGGGAATCTTTCGGCGGCGATTCTATCTTTAATTGCGTTCAATTGAGCGCCGTAAAAAGTGATAATCCCGATTTCTTTCGGCAATTCACCCTCTAATATTTTAGGCCGCCAAGCCGTTTCCATCTGTTCGCACAAAAGCTCGATCGCATCAATCTCCTTCACATTCAACCGCGAAGTACCCTGTTTCCCCTCTTCAAACCCTTGTCCCACGGGCGTTTTCACCCACAGGATGTGATTGTGTTCTTTAATGATGTCACCTGCGAGATGGTGCGCGCGTCTCGTGTCTGCTTCCAGAATCCCACAGTTGAGCTTTTGCTGGTAAAACTGATTGATTGCGCCCATAATTTGCGGGTGCATTCGGTATTGAGTTGTCAGCATTTTTTTAATACCGTCGCCAGCACTTTCAAACAATATTTTAAACAGCGATTCTTTGATAAAGCTAAGTTCATCTCCGGTACAACCAATGTCTTCGGCGATATCATCGATTGTACTTTGATTAAACATCGGCGGTAATTGCCTGTGATCGCCCACCAATACTAATTTTCTGCCCTTCAAAGCGGGAATTAATAACTCTGGTGGAGTGCATTTACTAACTTCGTCAATGATCACTGCATCAAAGCTGGGAAAGTTTTTGCTAAAATCGAAACTCGCAGCTTGCACGCAGGTAATGCCGATCACGTTCGCGTTGTCAATATAAATTTGCTTTAAATCATTGCGGTCTTTTTCCGATGGATTTCGGAGTTTTTCAATCCAATCTGTGACAAAGTTTTGAGAACGCTTGAGGGCTGTTTCTTCTCGTTCTAATTCCCGTTGCCAATGTTTGAATAAACGCTTGATTTTGCTTAAAAAATCTACGCTGAACAATCCGGTACTGGGGACTTCTGGCTGGTATTTATCCGGGATTGTTTGCCATACTGATTCCCACCATTTTCTCTCTACAATTAACTCTGCTGTTGGTTGCTGTTGTTGGAGTTGAGCGGTAATCTCGCTCAATTCTGTTTGAAGTTGCGCGAGTTGCTCATGCAAAGCTGTGGCGGCAATTTGCAGAGGTGATAATTGCTCGTCAAGAGTGTTTTTAATCATCTCCAAAATCCCGAACGGATCTAAGTCAGCAATGGATTTATTAAGCTGAATCAGACTGGTTTTCCAAACATCAATTTGCTTAACAAACTGCTGCGGTTGTTCCCAAATATTGGACTTTTGCGCGAGATATTGTTCAGCTAAGATCCGCAACTTTTCCGGTACGTTTGGTAGTTCTACAATTGCTTGCAATAGATTCGTAACTTCGCTAATTTTTAAGTTCGCTTCTTGCTGCGCTGTTTCTACCTGAACTTGCGCGGCGGATATTTGCTGCTGGCTGACGGTTTGACCGATTTTATCTAATAATTGTTGCTGTTTAATCAGTTGTTGTTCGGTTTCGGTTTTGAGGGGAACTATGCACTGGCGGGCGTTTCCGAGGATGCTGTGCAGCAATTCTTTGACTAGGCGATCGAAGGTTGCCTGGATTTGATTTGGCTGCAAGGATTCACTGTAAAATTGTTGGATTCTACTTAATAAAGTGTCAGCTTTTTCGATGATAAATTTGCGCTGGCTTTGACTGACTTGGGTATAGCTGGCGAAGTCTTTGGCTAGTTGTTGCCATTGCGTGCGATCGCCCGCAGTGAGCACGATCGGCGTTTGACTCAAATTTAGGTGTAAAAACTCGCTAAATCGGAACTGCTGCCCTTGAATGTCCTTAAAACCTGCGGTGGCTTCGTGGGATAGCGCCTGTCGCAACCGCTCCAAATCGGGCAAATTGATTTTACATTTCGGCGGGACGATCGGCATTTTAAGCTGTCGGGCAATTTTCAGCAATCCTGCGGGCAATTCTACCATTTCATCAGTCAGCATCGCGCCCGTTTCCCAGCAAGCTTTCACGACTTCATACAATCCCGTATCTGCTGTCTCGATCCACCCCGCAACGGCGACGACAACGGCCGCAATTTCGGTTTTTCGCAGTTCCAAATTACTGATTTTCTGTTCGAGATTGTGGCGATGTGTCTGATTTTGCTTGTTGCCCAACTGTAGCTGATTCACCGCATCCGCCAACTGCCGCGACACCCGCAACGACTCCGCAACCCCTGACATCGCGTGACAAACATCCTCAGCGCGATCGCACGCCGTCTTAAAATCAGATATTTGGGCTGCTACAGTTTCCCGCAACCAAACCGCAATCCCAAACGCGCCGCAAGTAGGGCGATCGAATCCTATTTGAATAGCATGATTGACGCAAATCCGCACATTTGCCATAAAGTTTTCGACTAAAACATTGCCTTCAGAATAAGGTTTTAGTTTCGGCATAAACTCGGCAACTTCCGAAGATTCCCAGTTAACATCCGGCGCAGATAGCAGATTTGCCAGCCCATCAACTAAAGATGCAATCTCGCTTTTCGCAGCTAAACTTAGTTGATATGCTGCTGTTTGCGCGAGCAACTTTTCCTCAACATCTGCTTTACTATCGTGCAGGTGTTTTTGTTCCTTGAAAAAAGCTCTCTCGGCGGCAGAATAGGCATTAAATCTGTCGAAGTCTGCCACCAACTGCCGCAAAGATGTGACATTAATCTGACGCTGCGACAGTTTTTGTTCGCAATCAGTGGCTGTATTTTGCAGCCAAGTGCCGATCGCATTTTCTTCTAAAAACGGCTGCCCTTCTTCCTGCACCTTATGAGCTTTTCCCTTCCGCAAAGCCCGAATCGCCGGATTGTGAACCAACCGACTCAAAGCATTATCAACCGCCAAATTAGCCTGGGAAGCAATCAGTGTTTTCCCGCCTTGACGCGCAATTTGATAGCAAATTTCCGCAATCACGGTCGTTTTTCCGGTTCCCGGCGGCCCTTGAATTAGAATTAAATCCCGCGCCGAAAGCACCATTTCTACGGCGGCGAGTTGATCGTCATTAGCATTCCGATTTAATAAGTCTTCCCGATCTAAGTTAACCAGTTTATCGGGAATTCTCGCCTGGGAAGAGTCGAATAAAAACTCGCTTAAATAGGGATTTTGAGCGCGGCCATCCGTGAGCATTTTTAAAGCTTTTTTCTTGCGATCGATCTGACTAATATCGCCCGCCGCCTCGAAATACAAGAATCCTTGTTTGGGAAGTTGATATCTGCCGCCCGCCATGCGATCGCCCAAATCAACATCTAACTTAATCCGCAACTTACCATGATCAAAGTCAATTTCCGCAATGCTACCCAAAGTCTCGCCATCGCGACCACTTCTGCTTCCCGGTGGCGAATCAAACAAAATAATGTCTTCATTTCTGGCTTGTTTCAGCCTTTCCCGAAAGTCGCCGATTTGTAAGGGATTCTCATCGTAGCCGTCAAGAGTTGCCGAATTGCGATCGATTTCAAAAGTGACGATTTTGAAGCCGGAACCATAGTTATGCGCGCGGAAAGGTACACAAAATTGACGCGCTTCGGCAATGCGTTTTTCCACATTTAAGAAAGTGTGCCAAACTTTTAATTGTTCAGTTGTCGGTATATGTCTCTCATCCCAGAATGGCATTTGTTGGACGCGGGCGATCGACTTGGCAGGAATTGGCGAGCGACTTTTCGGCAAAAGTCGCAATTGAACCGGCAAAGCATAGCCATCTTTTCTACCTCTAGGAAGCGCCACCAAACCAGCATCCAGCAGTTTTAAGCCGCCGATTCCATCTTCTGTGCGTACAGTTGCGAGTAAACGTAAAGTGCGATCGGCTTTTTGCAGTAATTCGGGTAATTTAAAATCATCTCGATCCGTAGCAACCAGCAATTCCCAGATTTCTTCCTCAGAAAATCTCTCATTCACCTTTTGGCGGCGCACGTAGAAAAGACTGTGGGATGCGCCGGCTATCTCCGACATCACAACTTCCGCACGATCTCTGCATTCCCAATCGCAATATTTCGCTAAAGCCGCGTCTCCTTCAACTTGACCAATAAATTTACTAATTGTGCGATCGCCACTAAATTTATATCCCCAATCTTCTGCTACTAAAGATGGCATATTTTGATTTTGGATTTTTGATGTTAGATTTTAGATTGGATTTAAGATTAGCACATAGGTTCGTAGGGTGTGCACCGCGCACCGATTGAATTTGTAGGGTGTGCACCGCGCACCGATTAAGAAGACCTGTTAAGAAGACCCGGCGGTTAGAAACCGCGTCTACACAGACGAAACCCGCCGGACGCCGGTTAAAGACGAAGACCGGGCGATAAAAATCACGTTACCTTCGACCGTCGGCGTCCGGCGGACATCGTTTGTGTAGGCGCGGTTTCAACCGTACGTCCGATCTGCATCACCGCACACAACGCACGCCTGCATCTACACAATAAAATCAAAAGGGCGAATGATGGGAATTGAACCCACGAATGGTGGTACCACAAACCACTGCCTTAACCACTTGGCTACACTCGCCATAACGTTTTTAACTATAGCATCATATCTCAGCACAAGTCTAGGGGTAAAGCAAAAAAAATTTGAAATATTTCTGAACATCCCTGAACCCGACAGATATACAGAGCCTCAAACTCCAGACACAGTAAGACTTTAGCACAATTTTTCGTTTGAGAAAGCTGCAATAATCCCGCTTCCTGAGTAATCACGCAGCCTGGGATCAGCAGGTTTCCCAGCGTCCCGATTCAGCCCAGCGGATTAAAATAGTCTCATAGCCCAGACTACATCAATTCCCCCATCCTTCCCTTATTTCTTCCTTCGCGCCCTTCTTCCTTCGCGGTTCGTTTTAAAAAAAATCTAAAATCAATATGAGTTACTGTCTTAATCCAGAATGTCAACAACCTGAAAACTCCAACACCGCAGAACTTTGCTTAAACTGCGGCTTTAACCTGTTGCTGAGACAGCGATATC
The DNA here is from genome assembly GCA_025362325.1 of Cyanobacteriota bacterium. Lineage (GTDB taxonomy): Bacteria > Cyanobacteriota > Cyanobacteriia > Cyanobacteriales > Microcoleaceae > Microcoleus. Next base: position 14,995 of record JANYGO010000219.1, read on the forward strand.
GTCCGATTCAACTCATAGGTAGAGGTGGATTTGGCAAAACCTTCCTAGCAATTGATGAAGACATCCCATCTCAACCGCGCTGTGCAGTCAAGCAATTTTATTTTCACGATCGCGATCCGAAAATATTCAACAAAGCCCTTGAATTATTCCACCAAGAAGCCATCCGTTTAGACGACCTCAAACACCCACAAATTCCCAAATTATTAGCCTGCTTTGAACAAGAACGCCAGATTTATTTAGTTCAAGAATTTATAGACGGGCAGACTCTCAAACAAGAATTAGATCGGAGTGTCTGCGATGAAAATCAAATCTGGCAAGTGCTGCAAGACTTATTGTCCGTGCTGCAATTTATCCATGACAAGCGAGTCATTCACCGCGACATCAAACCCGAAAATATTATCCGCCGCCAGTCGGACAATAAACTTGTATTAATTGATTTCGGCATTGCCAAACTGCTGACTGATTCAGCCCTCCTCCGTTCAGCAACGCTCATCGGCAGTCAAGATTATGTAGCTCCCGAACAAATGCGCGGCAAAGTATTTCCTGCTAGCGACCTTTACAGTTTAGGTGTTACTTGCATTCGCCTAATGACGCAAGTTCCGCCGTTGGATATGTACGACTGTAACACTGAACGCTGGTGGTGGCGCGACTTTCTCCCCAAAGGCACGAGTATTAGCAACGAGTTAGGTGAAATTTTAGATAAATTGCTGCAAACTAATCTCAGTCAGCGGTACAGTTTTGCGGCGGAAGTTTTGCAAGATATCAATGCAGCTTTAGATCTTCGCCATCAAAATTTTCTTTCGCTCAAAACGCCGTTAGCAAAGCCCTCGCAGAGGATCGCCCCTACTCTCAATCATCGCCACAACTCAGCCAATCTCAACGCGCCACCAACTCCCGAGCCTGAGATTTCACCGACCAAAACCCCCGCAAATTCCGCAGAAAATTTGTCCTTGTCTGTGATTTCAAATCTCGATCCGACCATGATTTCTGCACGGGCGGTTGATTATACCAGACTGCGGGATTTTTTGTCAAAAAAAAAGTGGAAAGAAGCCGATCGCGAAACTTGGACAGTCATGTGTCAGTCTCTCTCGCTGACACCGGGAACTCAGCTAGAAATCAGCCAAATTTACCAGCTACCGTGCCCAGATTTGCAAACAGTCGATCGCCTGTGGCTGCACTACAGTCAAGGTCGGTTTGGCTTCAGCGTCCAAAAGGAAATTTACGAAAGCGTCAAAGGAGATTATGTCAGATTTTGCGATCGGGTAAACTGGCAAACCTACAACTCTGCTACTGCTTTAGGGCAGATTAAATTTAGTCAGCAAGCACCTCCAGGACACCTGCCATATCGCAGTTGGGTTGGTGGCGTTCAGTGGCTGCGGCACCTGGATGCCCTGTCAGCAAAATTAACCGAGTGCGACAATAATGCTGCTGCTAAATTGTGATTTTGTCTACCGAACAAGTAAGTAAAATTTCCTATTTAAACTCTATCGGAAAGCAGAGAAATTTGTCCAGCTAGATGTATCCAGCGACCGAGGTTCGCGGATCTCGGTTGTCGCACAATGGATGCTGAAGGTGAACACAGTTAAAGCCGTCAAATTGCAGGCTTTAACAACCGAACTAAAGAGAGGTATCGAGCCGTGTTTTTTCATAAAAAACAACTAATGTCTGCGGTGAAAGTAGACGAAGCACATCCCCGTTTTGCCCAATTGCTCCTAGAACAGTTTGGCGGAGCAACCGGAGAACTGACAGCAGCTTTGCAATACTGGGTGCAGTCCTTTCACTGTGAAGATCCAGGGATTAAGGATATGCTGCAAGATATTGCGATCGAAGAATTCAGCCACTTAGAAATGGTGGGCAAACTTATCGAAATGCACACCAAAAATGTTGACCAAACAGATGCTTACAAAAGCACATTGTTTGCAGTGCGCGGCGTCGGCCCGCACTTGTTAGACAGCCAAGGTCAAGCTTGGACGGGTGCTTATGTCAACGAAGGTGGCGATGTCGTCCGGGATTTGCGCGCTAATATCGGTGCCGAAGCAGGCGCTCGCCAAACCTACGAAGAATTGATTAAACTAGCGCCGGATGCGGGAACGAAAGAGACGCTGCACTTCCTGCTGACTCGCGAAATTTCTCACACTCAAATGTTCATGAAAGCTCTGGAATCGCAGGGCAAACTCACCGATCCGCTGTTCGGCAATATTCCGCCAGATTCCACCGTGGATCTATACTTTAACTTGTCTACAAATGGCAAGGACGAACGCGGCCCTTGGAACTCTGAACCTACTTTCCAGTACATCGCCGATCCCGCTCCCAAAGGTTAATTTGATAGTTGTGTAGTTGTGTAGGGTGCGTGACTTGAGAGATGCCGGCTAAATGCTGAGCAATTTTCAAGTCACGCACCCTCCGGTGTTATAATTATTTGAAATCCCGATCGAACATTAACATCAAATCCATATTGAAATTGCGATCGACCTATTTATTAGTTTCCCACGGCAGCCGCGACCCCAGACCCCAAATCGGTTTGGAAAACCTAAGTCAACTGCTGTCTCAAAAATTGCCTGACTCGTTCCCCGCAGTCGCAACCGCTACCCTAGAACTCGGCCCCGCGCCACTCCACGAACAAATTTGCAGTTTTGGCGATCGTACTCTTGCCCTAGGACTGACAGAATTGCAAATTCTGCCCGTATTTTTATTGCCGGGAGTTCACGTCGCCGAAGACATACCCGCTGAGGTGGAAATTGCGCGAAAAAATTTTGGTGACAAGCTAAAAATAGAAGTGCGCCCGCATTTAGGTGTTCAGGAAGCAGGCTTAACAAACTTGCTGAAAACTCAAATGCAAGAGATAGCTTTTCTCCCCAATCTCCTATCCCCAAAATGGATTTTACTATCCCACGGCAGCCGTCGCCCCGGAGGTAACTCGACTGTTGAAGAAATCGCCAGCAAACTCGGTGCGTTGACAGCTTATTGGTCGGTAAAGCCGAGTTTGGCAGAACAAATTGATAGTTTAGTTCGTGGTGGACAGCAGCAAATAGGAATTGTGCCATACTTCTTATTTAATGGAGGAATTACAGATGCGATCGCCAAAAATGTCGCACAGTTAGAGCACCAATTTCCCACGGCAGAGCTTAATCTCGCAAATCCTCTAGGCGCAAGTGTAGAATTAGCAGACTTAATTCGGAATTTAATTCAAAAATGAATTGCAAAGACACACAAGAGGTCAAGGAAGCAAGCAAAATGTCTTTAGGTAAAGTGTATTTGGTAGGTGCAGGGCCCGGAGACCCGGGTTTGATGACGTTAAAGGGAAAAGCTCTGTTAGAGTGTGCGGATGTCGTGATTTACGACGCTTTAGTCAGCCCTCAAATTTTGGCAGTCATAAACCCCCAAGCAGAACGAATTGATGCCGGAAAACGCAAAGGCCGTCACTCGTTAATGCAGGACGAAACAACTCAGTTAATGATCGAAAAAGCTCAAGATAATGCGATCGTAGTTCGTCTCAAAGGCGGAGATCCATTTATTTTCGGGCGCGGCGGCGAAGAAATGGAAGAGTTGGTAAAAGCTAGAGTTGCGGTTGAAGTCGTACCCGGTGTCACTTCTGGAATTGCAGCCCCTGCTTATGCGGGAATTCCTCTGACACATCGATCGTACAGTTCATCAGTCACCTTTGTCACCGGCCACGAATCAGCGGGCAAATATCGGCCGGAGGTTAATTGGCAGGCGATCGCCCGCGGCTCCGAAACCATTGTAGTATACATGGGAATCCACAATTTGCCTTACATTATCGGCCAGTTGACAGCAGCCGAATTGAGTGCAGAAACCCCCATAGCCTTAGTGCGCTGGGGAACGCGACCGGAACAAGAAGAATTGATCGGCACTTTGAGTACAATTGTAGAGCAAGTTGAAGCGACTGGATTTGCAGCACCTGCGATCGCCGTCATCGGAAATGTCGTCAATTTACACTCGATATTGTCGGGCTGTCGGCCTGTTTCTCTGACGGCGGTTGAAACCGCACCTACACAAACAAAGTCCATGCCAAGCGGACTGAAGACGGCGGTTGAAACCGCTTCTTGTCAAACGATGTCCATGCCAAGCGGACTGAAGAAGACGGCGGTTGAAACCGCTTCTTGTCAAACGATGTCCATGCCAAGCGGACTGAAGAAAATAACTCAATTTTAACCGTCTTTGTCTTCAACCCGCGGAGGCGGGTTTTGTTCGTATAGACGCGGTTTCAACCGCCGTTTCTTCTTCTGTCTTCTTCAACCCGCTTGGCATGGGTTTTGTCTGTGTAGACGCGGTTTCAACCGCCGTTTCTTCTTCGTATAGACGCGGTTAGATGCGGTTTCTTCTTCGTATAGACGCGGTTAGATGCGGTTTCAACCGCCGCACCGCGTCTTCTTCTCATTCAACGCGCCACCTGCCGCATATATTCCCCCCACAACTGAGCAGCATTGGCACTACCTCCGGCAGTCGGAGAATTATCATCATTTCCCAACCAAACTCCCGTCACCAGTTGCTGGCTGGGAATATAACCGACAAACCACAAATCTTTATTATCATTAGTCGTGCCTGTTTTTCCAGCTTCTCCCAACCCCAAAGCAGCACTGCTACCCGTACCTCCCCGGACAACTCCTTGCAGCATATCAGTCATCGTATCGGCTACCCCTTCAGAAACTAACTGCCGGTTGGCAACGCCATCTTTTTGATAGTCATAAATCACCCGACAACTTTTAAAATCATTTCGATCTTTGCAATCGCTGCTGTCAATAATTCGCTTGATTACGTGGGGACGGTTCCCCAAACCACGGTTCGCCAAAATCCCGAACGCACCAGTTAATTGCAATACGTTAACTTCACTTTCACCCAACACCAAACCAGGGGAAGAACGCAGGGGAGATGTAATCCCCAAACGTCTCGCCATTCCCAATACATTGTCTAAACCGACATCTTGTGCTACTCTCAAAGCAATTGCATTTTCCGACTGTGCTAAACCCCGATACATATCAGCACTGCCGCTGGTTCTTTCGCAGCCACTGTAACTTTGTCCGCCCCAGGAAAGCGGCTCGCAAGAATAAGTTTTGGTGGGGGGAATGCCGCGTTCAAGGGCGGCTGAATAGGTGAAAATCTTAAATGTAGAACCGGGCTGTCTCAATGCTTGGGTAGCCCGATTAAACTGACTTTTCAAATAATCTACGCCCCCAACTAAAGCTAAGACTTCCCCGGTTCCAGTATTGAGAGTTACCACGGCTCCTTGAGAAAAACCTGCACTCGCTCCGACATTTTCTACGGAATTTTTCAGGGAAGCTTCAGCCACTTTTTGCAGGCTGGGATTCAAGCCTGTTTCTACAATAAAATTGCCTTCTCTGGCTAACTGCTCCCCCAGCAAAAACTCTAATTCGTCAAATACATAATTGTAGAAATAAGGCGCGATCGTACTTTGCAAATATTGGCGAGCTTTGGGATTGATGTCAATTCGCGATCGCCTCGCGCGATCGGCTTCTTCCTGAGAAATCGTCCCCAGTGCCCGCATCCGTTCGATCACCCGATCGCGGTACTGCACCGCCAACTGATAGTTTTGAATCGGGTTAAAACTGTTGGGCGCCGGCAAAATACCAGCCAAAGTCGCCGCCTCCGACAAACTTAAATCCTTCGCCGACTTGCCAAAATAAAACCTCGACGCATCCTCAAAACCGTACAGGTCAATTCCCAAAAACACGCGATTCAAATAAGTCAGCAACAGCTCATCTTTGCTGTAATAATTCTCCAGTTTCAAAGCAACTACGGCTTCCCGCAATTTGCGTCCGGCCGAATCTTGAGTTCCCACATAATCTCGAAATAAACTCCGCGCTAACTGCTGCGTCAAAGTGCTGCCGCCTTCGCGAATTCCGCCACCGCGAACATTGGTCAACAGCGCGCGCAAAATCCCCAGCGGATCTACTCCCACGTGCCAATTGTAGCGGCTGTCTTCCGAAGCAAGTACCGCCTTGGATAAATAAGGCGAAAAATCCTGCAATTGCTTCAATTCTAAGTGAGCGTTATTCTGAGGAGGACGCAGCGGAGTTTGCCCGTCGCGGGCGTAAACAATTACGGGGCCGTTGATGCTTCTCGGGAGAGGCCGCACGTGAAACTTGGTCGATTCAGCACCTACCAATACCGCAATCAAAGCGGTGATTCCGCTGACGCCGTAAAAACTGTAACGCACCAGTTCAAAATACCAAGGCGGCGGATCTACGTACTGAATTCTGACGGCGGCGGCGAGTTCCGGCGGCCCTAAAGTGAACACGTCTCCGTGACGCAGGGACATACTTTTAACTCGCCTTTTTCCCGAGTAAATGCCGTTGGTAGAGTCTTCATCTTTGATCGTAAAAGGTGTTCGCCGCCGAGTATCGCGCGACAGGGATAGGTGCACGTGGCTGACAACGGGATTGCGAACTACAATATCTGAAGATTTGGACGATCGACCTAACAAATATCGATCGCCCAATAGCGGATAAACCTCAGCTTTAGCTGCACCCGCATCCTGCACCCACAATTCGGGTACTTTGGCATTCGGTTTCAGCGCTAGCTGGTTAAAATTAACCTTGGCAATTGTCTGGACTGCTTGGGTAATCGCACCCAAGACGGTTTGAGGTTTGCGGGGCGGCTGCGGTGGGGTCATATTTCGCTGTAGACTACGATCGAGCGATCGGCTCTTGCACTATTCTACTCACAACTTTTGGCTATTTTCACAATCTGCCCCATACTTTGGGCGATCGTCGGCTAGTGGCGATCGATTTTGGGGTGATTGGTGCACCCGCCCCGGAGCGGTTTATCGAGCAAATTTCCACCCAACCACTCAAAAATCTCGCTCTCACCGATTCCCAGCAAAGTATCATAAATTTGCCAAATAATCAACACTTTCACTCTACCAACCGCGCCCGACGTTCAGAAGGTTCTCGCATTGCTGAAACATAAGCTTTTCTTCTTTCCTTCCTTCTTCCTTCTTCCTTCTTCCTTCTTCCTTCTTTTATAATTAAAACCCCCCTTTTGCAAGGGGGGTTAAAGGCATAAAATATGCCAAATTCTGCTTACATCGAAGAACCCAAACCGGCATAAGCACCGTAGAAGAAAAGGCTCAAAATGCTCAGAGCACCGAGGCCTGCGACAGTAGCTACCAGCCACAAAGGAATTCTGCCACTTTCACTAAACATAGCGATCACCTCACTAATTCACAGCTAAACAAATTCGACTGAACCACAGAAATCAAACTCGCGTCACCAGTTAGTTAAAGAAATAACTGGAAAACAAAATACCCAGAGTAAAAATCAGCAACAGACCCAAATAAAGAGAAGTCCGGTTTAACTCAACAGGCTGTTCGTTGGGATTAGGAACGCGCTCAGGCATTGTAAACTCCTATCGTTGAATAAATTGCATTGCTGCGATCGCGCCCAAAAAGAAAATTGTTGGGACACCTAAAGTATGAACTGCCAACCAGCGCACCGTAAAAATCGGATACGAAATTGGCTCATTGTTTGGCGTTCTGCTCGTCATTTTTCCAAATCCTTGTAAAATTACTTGCCAATGAACTGATCTACTTGTTTCTTAGCTTCAAAGCGATCCGAGATAATCGGTACTTCTTCCCGCTGCGGTGTGAAATACTGGTTGGGGCGAGGAGTTCCGAAAGCATCGTAAGCCAAACCCGTTTGCACAAACAGCCATCCAGCCACAAACAAAGCCGGAATGGTGATGCTGTGAATTACCCAATAACGGATACTTGTAATAATGTCCCCAAACGGACGTTCTCCAGTTGTACCGGCCATGTAGAATCCTCCTTTCAACAACAAATCGACAGACAATCTCTATTACTATTCTACTATCAAGCAGCTTGCGCTGAACCTTGATATTTAAGTAGAGTGCCGCTCGCGCCGATCACAAATCCGCGATCGGGGCCCATAAAGACAATCCTGTAAAAATTAGCAGGAACATCCTCAACTTCGCGGTCTTTTTGCCAAGTTTTCCCGCCGTCCAAACTGCACAGCAAATTGCCGCCGCCGCCGGCTACCCAAACTTCATTGTCAGTGCGGTAAGCCATGTCTAGCAAACCCCAACTCGCTTGGCGATCGGGAAAAAATGGTTTTCCCCAACCTTCAGCACTTTCGGCGTCGCTAAACTGAATTTGACCGCCGCGGGCGAGCATCCACAAACGCCCGTCCTTGGTAAAGCCCATATTTTGCAGGCGGCGAGAACTGTTGCGGTTGTGAGGTTCCCAAGATTCTTGTCCAGGTTTCCACACCGAATAGAAATTGCCTTTCGAGGAAACTGCAACATACTGTCCGTCTTCAGAACGGTTGATATTGCGAACTACCCCAAAAGAATCCTGGACGATCGCTTTCCAATTTTTGCCACCGTCAGAAGTCCGGTAAATTGCTCCGACATCCGTCGTCATGTCAGCCGTATTTGGGCCGATAGCTGCGATCGTACTCGGAGAACCTGGTAATTGAGAGCTCAAAGCAATCCGCGTCCACGACTTACCCTCATCCTCTGTGTGGAGCAGAACCGAAGGCTGACCTACAATCCAACCTTCCGAGCCCGCAAAACTCACTGAGGAGAAACGCGACCTAGTATCATCGATATCCAGTGCGATCGGCTTCCAGTTGGTGCCGCCGTCAGAGGTTTCAAACAGAGTCGCCTCCGAACCCACAACCCAGCCGTGCTCAGAATTGCCCGTAAAGGCAATATCCTGTAAATTAGCCGACGTTGGCAAGGAAATCACCTGCCAGGGGTTGTAACTCACAGAACCGACGGTGCTGCAACTCGTACAAATGAGCGCAGCCGCCAATAACATTACAATTCGTTGCCAAAATCTCACAATCGTTTTACTGCAAACCATACATACTAAGTAAAAACAAGAAACCAACGACCAAGCCGCCAAAAATCAGCAAACTTTTCTGACCTTCAGTCATGCCGTTCACACCGACACCGTAGCGCTGATTTGCCTTAAATCCCGATACCCCTTCTTGCTGACCGAGGTTTTGAAACATCGGCTTGCGCGCCGCGCAAACGGGACAGACCCAAGTCATGGGCAAATCTTCAAAAGCCGTGCCGGGGGCAATATCAATTTTAGGATCGCCCTTTTTGGGATTGTAGACGTAGCCGCAGGCGCGGCACTCGTGCCGATCGAGGGTTTTAGTCTCAGTGGCTGGATCGCTCATAGCTCCAAAAGAGTAGGTCAGCTAATCTTAAAATATACATTAAAAATTATTGCAGAAGATGTACCGTTAATCTCGATCGACTCGTAATTTTAGCTACCCAAAATCTATATAATGTAAAGACAAGTTACAGAACCCTTTCACAGAGGCAGTAATCATTCACCGTGTTTGCACTTAGCGGCTACGAGTATTTCTTAGGCTTCCTGCTAATTTCTAGCTTAGTGCCTATCCTCGCCCTCACGGCGTCTAAGGTACTGCGGCCCAAAAGTCGTCCCTACGACCGACGCACTACCTACGAATCTGGTGTCGAGCCGATCGGCGGAGCCTGGATTCAGTTCAACATCAGATATTATATGTTCGCCCTGGTCTTCGTCATCTTCGACGTAGAGACCGTTTTCCTCTACCCTTGGGCGGTAGCTTTCAACCAGCTAGGACTCTTGGCTTTCATCGAAGCCTTGTTTTTTATCACAATTCTCGTTATTGCTCTTGTCTATGCATGGCGCAAAGGAGCCTTAGAATGGTCTTAAGTTCTGACACATCACAAAAATCGCTAATTGTCAATCCGGCAGAGCGGCCGCAAGTCACATCCGAATTATCAGAAAACGTCATCCTAACTACGGTTGATGACATCTATAACTGGGCGAGACTTTCCAGCCTGTGGCCTCTGTTATACGGTACGGCTTGCTGCTTCATCGAATTTGCAGCTTTAATTGGATCGCGCTTTGACTTCGACAGATTCGGCTTAGTACCCCGATCGAGCCCTCGGCAAGCTGACCTGTTAATCACGGCCGGTACAATTACCATGAAGTACGCCCCCATCTTGGTGCGGCTGTACGAACAAATGCCCGAGCCCAAATACGTGATCGCGATGGGCGCTTGCACCATCACCGGCGGAATGTTCAGCGTAGACTCCCCCACAGCAGTCAGAGGCGTTGACAAACTAATCCCCGTAGACGTGTACATACCAGGTTGTCCCCCCCGCCCAGAAGCGATTATTGACGCAATTATTAAACTGCGGAAAAAAATCGCCAACGACTCGATGCAGGAACGGGCTAACTTGCTGCCAACTCACCGCTACTACACCAGACCCCACAAAATGAAAGTAGTAGATGACATTTTGGACGGCAAGTATTTGTCAATTCCCGGCCGGATAGCCCCACCGAAGGAATTGACTGAAGCAATGGGAATGCCAGTACCGCCCGCCCTGCTTGCAGGACAAAAACAGGAGGTACAACGTGGCTGAGACAGAATCTGCGATTGTTGAAGCTGGGAAGGTTTCTCAGTGGCTGACTCAAAATGGCTTTGAACACGAAGCTTTAGCGGCCGATAATTTGGGCGTGGAGATATTAAAGGTCGATCGAGAATTCCTAATTCCGATGTCAACAGCACTGTACGCCTACGGGTTCAATTATATGCAGTACCAGTGCGCCTACGACCAAGGCCCTGGAGAAGATTTAGTCAGCGTCTACCACTTGGCCAAGCTGACAGATAATGCTTCCAAGCCCGAAGAAGTCCGCGTCAAAGTGTTCATCCCCCGCGAAGATCCGAGAGTTCCATCAGTTTACTGGATTTGGAAAGCAGCAGATTTCCAAGAGCGGGAATCCTACGATATGTACGGCATAGTCTACGAAGGACATCCGAATCTGAAACGGATTTTGATGAACGAAGATTGGGTAGGCTGGCCGCTGCGGAAAGATTACATTTCCCCTGATTTCTACGAATTGCAAGATGCCTATTAAGGGATTTTTGAGTTTTTAGGTCAAAATTATGTTTGTCATTTTGCATCCACTTCTTTGGAGAGTGGGTGCATTTTTTTTGAAAATGTTTAATTTGCCAGTCAACATATTCTAGAGTGATTTATGTTATGTCCGCTGCCAGGACGACCCTAAAACTGGTTTGATCGTTTGGACTTTAGTCCTGAGATTTTTATAATCACTAAAGTCCTCACTACCAGCACGTTTAATTGCGGATAATTCACCGAACGTGATATAACTTAGGTCACTCATAAATAGAGATTAAACCGCCCCGTAACCCACCAACATTTATTTAAAATATATGTTCAAAAATTCTCCCCGGCTCGCTATATGACGATTCTGACTAGAGAAATGCTTTGTTCAGAGGCAGCAATATTTTCAGCCGCCGAGTCTCAACATCCAGAACCTCTGCTTTACGGAGTCACAGACGGAAAGGCTATTGGGACATATTTAGAACAAAAGTTCAAACTGTATCTCAAGCTGCGATATGAATTTTTAGAAGGAAATTCAGCAAGCGGCATCGATTTTCCCGGGCTACTTGTGGATGTTAAGGTAACCAGCGTTAGGCAACCACAATCGTCATGCCCTTTTAAATCTGCAAGACAAAAGATTTTTGGGCTTGGATATTCACTGATTATCTTTGTTTACGAAAAGACAGACAACAGTACAAATCGAACTGCAACGCTGAATATTCTGCATACAATTTACGTAAGTGCCGAAAGAACAGCAGATTTTCAAATGACCCGTGGAATTCGCAATATTTTAGACAACGAAGGCAACAAAGATGATTTGCTGGCTTTTCTGCTTGACAGAAATCTACCAGTTGATGAAATTGAGACAGATAAAATTGCTGACGAAATACTGACAAATCCACCAATACAGGGATTTTTGACTATTTCTAATGCGTTGCAGTGGCGACTTCAGTATGGCAGAGTAATTGAGCGTGCCGGACAAGAAGACGGCGTTATCGCAGTTTACAGATTTAACTCATGATTTCCAATGCTCATAAAGCGAAAGTAGAATACGGAGATTTTCAGACACCCCCAGAATTAGCTGAGATGGTGTGTCGGAAATTGATCGAACTTGAGGTTAACCCCAAATTCATTATTGAGCCAACTTGCGGCGTAGGTAATTTCATTGAAGCTGCTGCAAATTCTTTTCCCTCCGCCAGCCAGATTATCGGAGTTGAAATAAATCAAAGTTACTTAACAGAATTCAGAGCAAAATATCAACAGGATGAGAGATGTGAGGTTAAGCACGGAGATTTTTTTGATTTTGACTGGACATCATTAATCAACCAATTTAATCAGCGGGTGCTGGTACTGGGCAACTTTCCTTGGGTGACAAATTCACAACAAGGAACTATTGGCAGTGAAAACTTACCTAAAAAAACTAATTTTCAAAAGCACGCTGGCTTAGATGCACTCACAGGTAAAAGTAACTTCGATATCTCAGAATGGATGCTGATTAAAGCGATCCACTGGTTGCAAAATCGTGACGCAACTCTGGCAATGCTTTGCAAGACTTCCGTTGCTCGAAAGTTATTGAACTACATTCATTCAAATAAGCTTAATCTCGCTAGCTGTGCAACTTACAAAATAGATGCTAAAAAGTATTTTGATGCAAATGTGGATGCCTGTTTGTTATTCTGCCAGTTTGACTCTAGCTCGCAGAACTACTTCTGTGATGTATTTAGCAGTTTAGAAACTTCAGAATGCCACCGGATAGGATATCAAAATAATCTCCTGATTAAGGATATAGATTCTTTCAATAAATTGAGTAATTTATATGCTGTAAAGTCAGGTACGAAATGGCGATCGGGCGTAAAGCATGACTGCTCGAATGTGATGGAGTTTCGGAAAATTGATAATTTGTTTGTCAATGGATTTGGGGAAGCTGTCGAGCTTGAGGAAACTTATCTATTTCCGCTATTTAAAGGATCTGATGTTGCTCAAAATCGCATTAATGCCACAAACCGCTATATTTTAGTAACTCAAAGATTTATTGGCGAGTCAACCGAATCTATCAGACATATAGCTCCTAAAACCGGGCGCTATCTAGAAGATAACGCACAATATCTAGATAATCGAAAAAGCAAAATTTATCAGCAAAATCCTCGCTTTTCTGTTTTTGGAGTGGGCGATTATAGTTTCAAACCTTGGAAGATTGCCATTTGCGGACTTTATAAAAAATTGGAGTTCAGATTTATCGGTGAAATCGCTAGTAAACCTGTGATTTTTGATGATACTGTTTACTTTCTCAGCTTTGAAAATGAGGGAGTTGCACGTAAAACTTTTGAGCTTTTGAATTCACCTGCTGCAATTAGCTTTTATTCATCGATGGTATTTTGGGATGAAAAGCGCCCGATTAAATCCAGTATCTTAAATTGTCTGAATCTGGCACTGCTGGCAGATTTGGAATATTTAACCGCAGATGCACGCAGATAAACGCAGATGATTACAGTTAGATGTTGATTTTTGCAGGGAGATTGCAGACGGCTATTTCCGACCGAAAACATAAAAAGTAGTAATATCATTCCAAATACCTTGTTCGGTTTGCAATGCTTCTAATTCAACCTCAAACTCAGCCTTAGCTTGCCCTAATTGCTCGGTTGAAAGTGCTGACAAAGGCGGCGGATACTGTCCGGGAGCTGGATGAGAACTTCCCGCCCACATTGCTTTTGCTTTTTCTAAACTGATATAGCTACCATCTTGCTCAATTTTAATTTCTATTTGTTTAAATCCTGCTTGTTCGAGCAAGCTGCGGCACTTTTTAACAGTACCTGTGGGTTTGCTCATGTTGAAGGAAATGCCGTATTTTTTAACTACTTTCTGCGTTACAACTCCGCCCACAAATGCGGTGTCGGCGAAGGTATGAATCCCCAGGATGCCTCCGGGTTTGAGAAATTTGTGCCAGTGGGTGAGGGCGGTGTGCAGATCCGACATCCAAATAAAGGCAGATGAACAAAATATGCGATCGCAACTATTGACTGGAAAGTCTAGCGCTTCGGCATCTGCAAGCATAAATTCTGTATTTTTGAGGCTTAATTCTTGAGCTTTGTTTCTGGCTCGATCGAGCATTCCCGTTGCAATATCTATGCCGATAACTCGACCTTCCGAGCCAACAATCTCAGCGGCTGCGATCGCCACATGACCTGTTCCCGTTGCAATGTCTAAAACCTGTTGACCAGAACTAACTCGCCCGTATTTTACCAGACGGCGAGCAATTTGTAAATGCCAATCGCTATTGTCATAGGTTTGACTTCTGCGGGTGTACAAATCTGCTATTTCTTGCTTGTATTTGTTTAGTTCAGGTTGGTGGCTCATCTAGGTTTTCTCGGTAGTAGGAACTTGTCGGGTGCGTCAGGTTCGGTGATTTGGTCGATCGCCCAAATCACCCAATCTGACGCACCCGAATCAACTCGCCCAATTCCTCAACAAACAGCGGCGGCTACACCCAATTCCTGAATTGCCGCTTCCGGCCCAACCAGAGAAACATACGGTTCGATGAAGTATTTCTTAGCAGCTTCCTGAGCTTCAGCAGTTGTTACCGCCGCAATTTCTGCTTGAAATTCCTGGTCAAATTTAATGCCCAATTCCAAAATTTCGTACCAGCCTAAAACTTGGGCAATTTGTGAATTAGTTTGTTTTCCTAAAGCATATTGACCGAGCATTTTATTCTTGCAAGCTTGCAATTCTTCCTCGCTGAGTTGGATGTTGGCGAGTCGATCGACCTCAGCGCGCAATCCTTCAAAAGCAGTCACCGTATTTTCCGGCGCCGTACCCATGTACGCGACAAACTGAGCCGTGTCTAAGCGCGTCGCATAGAGCGCGGAAACATCGTAAGCCAAGCCCCGCTTTTCCCGCAATTCCACAAACAACCGGCTCGACAAACCGTTACCCAAATAAGTATTCAGCAACTTAATCGCTGCGTAATCGGCATCTTTGACACAGGGTGCGAGATAGCCCAGCATAATCACTGATTGCTGCGTATCTTGCGCCTTGACGACGGATTGAGGGGAAGGCGTGAGAGGGGATAAAGCTAACGTTGGCAGGGGTGTTAAAGGCGCTTTCCAGGAGCCAAAAGTGCGATCGATCAGGGCGATCGCATCTTCAGTCGATATTCTGCCGGCTACCGAAATAACTACGTTGTCGGGACGGAAATAGGTTTTGTGGAACTGTTCGAGCTCGTTTCTGGTGAGCTTTGACATCGTAGCTTCCGTGCCCAAGGTTGAGAAAGCATAGGGATGTTCCTTGTACATCGCGTGGCGCAATTGCTCGAAGGCGATCGCAAATGGTTGTTCTTGTTGCGATCGAATTGCTGATATTGCGATGCGGCGTTCAAGTTCGACTTCCGCTTCCGGGAAAGTGGGCGATCGCATCAATTCCGCAGCCAACTCCAAAATATCCTGAAAATCCGCCGTTACCGTCTTCAAACTCACTAAAAAGTAATCGGTAGTCGAGTCGGTACTCAACCTCGCTCCCACCGATTCTACACGTTCGGCAATTTCTAGCGAAGACAGGCGATCGGTTCCCTTAGTCATTACCGCCGACAGCAAGTGACACAATCCTGCTTGTTCCGGCTGTACGCAGCGGCTACCGGCGCGCAGGAATATCCTAGCTGCAATAATATCTGCTGCTGGATTTTCTGATGCTAAGACAACAATACCGTTGTCTAAAACCGTGCGCTGAATTTCATTTTTCATGATTAATTTAGTTAGTAATTGGGAATTGGTAATTGGTAATTGGTAATTGGTAATTGGTAATTGGTAATTACTCGATCGCCATTTTGCTATTTTCCATTTGCATCTTGTGATGATCAGTCCTGGACGCACGGGTGGTCAGAAACCGGGTTTTTCACGAAAAGACGCGCTGTAGTTCACAGATTAAGTAAAAAACCCGGTTTCTTTGATAGTGGTGCGTTCAAGACTGCTTCTGTCAGACCGGCTAGGGTTTGACGCACAATATCTAAATGTAACAAAATCTACTCGCTCCGGCTGCGCCGCCAGCGCAGAAAATCCCGGACAAACGAACATCTATCCGGTACAAAAGATATTTATATTCACAGATTTAACAATCAGACTGGTTTTAGTACCACGGCTGCGTAGCGTCGGGGAGAGAGATATTGTTGAGCTAAGCGCTGGAGGTCTGATGGCTTAAATGCCTGAATTCTGGTAGGATAGCTGAGGGCTAATTCGGCAGTGGCGATCGTACTGTAATATCCGTAAAGACCCGCTAACTGTCCCGGCGTTTCCAGCGAGAAAGCAAAGTCATTGCACAGCAAACGCTTGCAGCGCAGCAGTTCTGCCTCAGAAACCGGCTCAGATTGCAATTCCCAAAGCCGATCGCAAATCCGAGCTTCCACCTGTTCGACATCCTCTGCTTCCAAGACTGCACAAATAGTAAACAAACTCGATTCCCGTTGTAGCGAGAAAGAGCTTTCGATCGCCTGTACCAATTGTAATTCTTCGCGCAGTTCCCTGACCAAACGCGAAGTCCGCCCGTCTGCGAGCAACACCGAGAGCAAATCTAACCCGCAAGCATTTTGTAACTGTTCAATTCCGGGCCCAATCCACGCCATCATGAGCCGCGCTTGTTCCAATCGGGGGAGACGGAGTTCCTGACGGCGAATTTCTACTAACGGCGGTTCCGCTTCTGCTGTAAACTTGGGACAATCCCACGTGTCTGAAAACTTGTCGAAGGCTTTCCCTGTAATATCTCTGGCTTGTGCTTCCTCAATTCCTCCGACTATCACCACAGTCATATTTTCCGGCTGATAGTGCGATCGATGGAAACACCGCATTTCGTGGGGAGTTCGCGACATCAGCAATTCTTCCGTGCCGAGTACCGATCGCCTGTAGGGATGTTGCTGGTAAACTGTTTCCATCATTGCTTGGAAACCCAGCCAATCTGGATCGTCTTGAGCTTGGCGGATTTCTTCGAGGACTACATCTCGCTCGCGATCGAATTCCGCATCGGGAATCGCAGCGCGCAACAGCAATTCTGCTAGCGGCTGCGCCGTTTCTGCTAAATAATCTGCCCCAGCGTTGACATAAAAATGGGCGTAGTCGTGACTTGTAGCTGCATTGGCGACACCGCCGCGATTTTCGATTACTCGGTCAAATTCTCCCGGGGCGATCGAATCCGTCCCTTTAAATATCATGTGTTCTAAAAAATGAGCCATTCCCGACCACGAATCGGGTTCTTTCGTAGCGCCAGCCCTCACCCACACGTCTAGCGCGACCACCGGTGTGGCCTCTAGGCGCTGGTGAATGACCGTTAACCCATTGTGCAGCTTCCAGACATTGGCTGGGAACTCTAAAGCTGTGAGCAGTTGAGACAAGCTAGTTCTTCTTAAACTTTAGTTAACTTCGGCTGCAACTATGTTAGCGCTTTACTGCTGTGCGATCGGGATTAATTGATACAGAAATCACCACTGCTATCTGCCCTTTATCACTAATTAAGCAAATCCACCTAATTAAAGGTAAAATACCGATCGCTAAAAAGCTTGCTGTGTATGTCTTCTTCATTTTTCCTTCTTCATTTTTCCTTCTTCCTTCTTCCTTCTTCCTTCTTCATTTTTCCTTCTTCCTTCTTTCTTCTTCCTTCTTCCTTCTTCCTTCTTCTTTCCACTTATCAGTTATTTTTTACTTTTTGCTTTTTTTCAAGCAGCCTCAAATACTTACCATTTTTTGGCTCAAAAGTCAATAGGTTGGGCGGGATATTAATGAATCAGTCGGGAGAAAGAGGGTGTTATCAGAATATTTCAATAAATTAAAAGATGTAAGAACACTAAAGACCTTGAGAGGAGAAACGACAGATGGTAGCTACCTTAGAAGATACCAAGCGCCAAGCGATCGCTACTAAATTAGCAGACATGAAAGCGCTGCAAAACCTGCTGATCGCCAACGAGCAATTGTTCATCAATTCCTGCAACGACTCCGAACTGTGCGATCGCTTCCGGGATATGCTGGAGGACGATCGCAAAAACTTGGGCGTATTAGAAACAACGATCGTGCAATACGGCATTCAAGCCGAGCCCAAAGAAACCAGCGCAAAAATGATTGAAGAAGTTCAGAAACTCATGCAAGGTTCTGAACTCACATTGTTTGAAAAAGTCACCGAGCACGAACTGCTCAAACACAAACAAACAATGGCCGGTTTGTTAATTCACAAAGCTGCTCAAGTAGTCGGCGCCGACATCGAAGCCGCCATTACTCCCCTCAACACAGTTAACTTTGAAAACCGTGCTCACCAAGAGCAACTCAAGGGAGTTATGGAAATCTTGGGTGTGCGCGAACTGACCGGCAAAGACCCCGACCAAGGCGTTTGGGCCCGCGTGCAAGATGCAATGGCAGCTATGACAGGCATCATCGGCGGTGCAGTTACCCGCACCAAAGATGAGATGAACATCACCGAAATCCTCACTATGGATCACCGCAAAGCCGATACCCTCTTTATGGAGATCGCAAAAACCGACGATCCTCAAAAACTGCAAGAATTCTTCGGTCAACTTTACAAAGACCTCAGCGTTCACGCAGAAGCAGAAGAACAAATTGTTTACCCAGCAATTCGCAGCTACTACAGCAACACTCAAGAACTGTACGACGAGCAAGCAGCAATGAAGCAAATGCTCGCCCAAATTAAGGCTCTCAACCCCAGTTCTTCTGATTTCAAAGGCCAAATCAAACAGCTCCAAACAGCAGTTCAGGATCACGTAAAAGAAGAAGAAAGCGATATGTTCGCTCAAATTCGTCGCAACCTGAGCGAAGCACAAATGGAACAAATGGCTACTCAATTCAAAGCAGCCAAAAGCACGATGCAGCAAGAAATGGCTAACATGAGCTAATTCAGCAGCCGCTAATTTCTACTCTAGCAAAACTAGAGCATAGCTAAACTGCAACCTATCAATCCCGCTACCAAGGTGGCGGGATTACTGTTTTGTCTAAACTCACCAATGTTCAATAATAAAAGGACTGAAGTCCTCACTACGAACCAGGTTTGTAGTGAGGACTTCAGTCCTTTCTTTCTTTCCGTTAACCACAGAGCCGCCGTTGGGATGCAAAATTTGACCAGTCATGCTTTTTGCCGCACTCTACGATTAATACCAATTATGAAAAACATTGCTACTACCGAAATTATCGGCGATCATCTGTAGGGAAACGGCACTGCCGTGTCCGGCGGGTGATGAGAGCAAATGAGATATAATTTGTATAATATTCGTGATTGTATCAACTATTTTGCAAATTGGTATAAAGACAGTTTGTGCGATGACACAACAGCAAACTGCACGCCAAAACAATATTTGACGTGCAGTTTAAATCAGCTAGCTGCTAATTGCCGAGGCTCTAATTAGAGGCTTAAATTAACCTTAAGTCTAACTTGGAGCTATCGGTCGCAGTTGTAGCACCCCACAGTAATTTAGGATCGTTGAAACCCTGATCTGCAATAAACGATGCAATCTGGGCATTCGCCGAGTCTTTCAACTTCGTGAAATCAAGATTCATCACCCCTGCTGTCTCAGGTGCGAGCAAGCTATCGACATCGACACTGCTGGCTTTTACCACACCAGCGGAAGTGCCGCCGTTAATCAAAGGATCGGCGCTAACTGTAGCAGCCATCTCCGTGCCACCAGTCAACGGATCGTCGATGCTAGAAGCAGTTCTTGCCGGAATTGGCGTCGTTACTGGCAACGAAGGCGTAGTATTCGGGCCCGGTACGTTAAAGCTAACAGGATTAGGCCCCGTTCGGATGGGGAACGCATTGGGAACGTTCGGATCGTCGAAAACTTCCAAAACCGAGTAAGTGGCCGGGAACAAATTCGGGAATAGAGCAATCCCCTGCGCATTTGTTCTTACCAGCGGCTCACTACCAGCATCATAACGACCGTTCCGGTTCAAATCCAAAGTAAACGGGACATTAGCAAGAGGCGGTTCGCCTGCATCTTGTATGCCGTTGCGGTTGTCATCTCGGAATTTCGGAACTAACAAATCATAGCGGCGAGAGTTACCAATCAAAGCGCAAGTAAAGGTTTGATTGGGCCCCAAAACGATATTCAGCGGTTGAGTCGTCTGGAAGAAACCAGGAGGAGGTACTTCTCGCAGGTTATAAGTACCGGGACGCAAATTTCTGAAAGCAAAAGTACCAAACTGATCGCTAGTGGTACTGGCTTCCCCTGCATCCAGGGCGCCGTTGTTATTGGTATCGAGAAAAACTGTCACCCCGCTAATCGCCGGTTCGTTTCCGTCTCGATAGCCATTCAAGTTAAAGTCCTCGAATTTGCAACCAGTGATGTTGCTGTTCGGGGTGTTGGCAAAAGTAACGTTAGCATCCTGAGTGCCCAGAGTCACCGGAACAGCAGCAGTTGTCGAAGGCGAGAAACCAGCCGGTACGACTTCCCGCACCGTGTAATTGCCCGCTGCTAAGTTAGTAAATGCTCCTCTTCCTTGAGCATTCGTCTGTATTTGTTGTTCTCCGGCGTCAGGAGTCCCATTATTGTTGGTGTCAAGGAAGACAGAGACACCGCTAATTGGTGCTTCACCCTGAGTAGGCTCGAAGCGACCGTTTCCGTTCAGGTCATTGTATTTGAATACAGTGATGTTAGGTAGAGTGTTTCCCACACCAGAATTCGTTCCATTCCCAGTGTTAGCTCCTACAGGAGTAAAGGTAAGTGCTGGTGAGGGGTTCGTCGCTGGGAAAGGTAAAGGTGTGTTGGCAAAAATCGGTCGTACACCCGTTGCTGCGATCGAAGTTTCCCCAGTTTGTTGAACGCCGTCGCGGTTGGTATCTACGAATTTAGGGTCGTTTGGTTTCAGTGTATAGGTTGAATCTGTTACTAAGATCGGTTGCTCTCTGCTGATCGTACCCTGGAACCGTGCTTGCGGGCCCGGTGCCGAAACCACAACGGGGTTAGGAGTAGTTGACACTGGAGCATTGAGGTTGCCTGGGGCACCGCCACCGGGCAGTGTCGCTGGAAAAATTTCCAAGACAGAGTAATTGGCAGCTCTCAAATCCCTGAAGGTAGCCACTCCGTTGACATCGGTGATAGCGATGGGTTCTGAGGCTTGATCCCAGCGACCGTTCCCGTTCAAATCTAAAATGAAGGGTACGTTAGCAATGGGGGGTTCCAAAACTCCACTCACAACATTTCGCGTGCCACTGCGGTCTATGTCGCGAAATTTGTTAATTTCGATTTGATAGAGCGGAGTGTCGCCAACTTGAGCGCAGGCAAAAGTTTGACCGGCTGCTACCGTTACGTCCAGTACAGGAATGTTGTTGGGTGGGGTGCTTTGGGGGAAATCTCTTTCTAGGGGTTCTCCGTTGATACCGTTGACTCGTTCTTCCCGAACTCTGTATGTTCCAGGTGTTACATTAAACGACCACGCACCATTTTTATCTGTTAAAGTGTTAAGTTCCCCTGCATCTAATCTGCCGTTGGGGATGCTACCGTTGCTGCCATCAAGATATATCCTGACATTTTTAATCCCCGGTTCATTCCCGTCTCGAAAGCCGTCGGCATCTATGTCTAAGTATTTGCATCCAACAATCCGGCTGCCCACAAGTTGGGTGTTGCCAAAGAAAACGTTGGCGTTTGTGTTTCCAACAGTGACAGCGAGGGGATTCGGAGTCGTGGTACGGAAACCAGCCGGTACGGTGGTTTCTGTGACTACGTAGTTGCCGGGAACAAGATTTATGAATGAGAACGCTCCGTTAGCGTCCGTAAGGACGGAGACATCTCCTGTGTCTAATCTGCCGTTGCTGCCGATCGCAGGTTCGAGCAGAATGGGGATGTTTGCCAGACCTGGTTCATTTGCCTGTCTGATTCCATCTCCGTTCAAGTCATTGAACTTGATACCTAAAATTGCCGGGCCTGTATTCCCAACCTGTAATTGCTGGGCAATCCGCTCTTCGCTAGTTAAATCTGCCATGATTTCTCTCCTTCACACCTAAATCCACGTAAATTACAGACTACTGTATGGGTTTGTCAATAGCTGAGTAGCTTTTGCTAGTCGCTGACAAACGCTACTCGATTTTACATACGTCTGTGCTTGAGGTAATGTTCCCCATCTCACACAACAATGCCTCAAGCTTTGTCGCTGGCAAGTATATCAGGTTTTGAAGAACCCTGGCAATTTGAGGGCAACATCTTCAAGATTTGCAGGCCTTCTGTGTCCCTACATACTTGCTGGTTCGAGCTTTAAAAAGACCTTGACTGAATGCTCCCGGGCGATATCTAGTCTGGTGGTATCGTGGTTATTTGTCACAGCAAACTGTGACGGATCGATCTACCGGACTAGATATCACTTGCTTTGCCTGGAAATATGCCGATCCGGCGTTGGGGGAACTGCTCGATACTTTCTCATTCACGCTCGATGTCACAGCCTCTGAATATTGCACCCAATATACAAGCCAGCTCCAGAGCTCCCGGAACTTAGGCTTGAGTGTTGGAGGTTGCCAAGAATAGGGTATCACGCGATCGCCCTTTAATCTCTTCCTGATGATTATCAGTTAGAAATTCCGGGCGATGCTTGCTGCCGATAGCTGCGCCGCGCCTGCTTTTTGTCACCCTTGCATCAGCGACAAATCTCTCGCCCCCAGCGACACGAAAGAGTTTCGGACATCCCAATTAACTAATTCATTTTTATTGACAAATTGACCGATTTCTGAATTAGGCTCCAGGCCGACATTCTGTTGCCCAAAGTTAGGGATATTGCCTAAATTCGTCGCTGGTCGATCGGTCAAAAAATCACTAATTGGATAAATATCACGACATGGGATGGAAAGCAAGCTATTCGCCCCCATCTTTGCCGCAGGTTCCGCGCCCGCATAGCTGCTAGCATCCGTCAGCGGGTCGCCACTCAAGGATTTAGCCGATCGAGTTTCAGCTTCTCCCGTCAGCAAATCGATGCTGCTAGCCCGAATATCTGGCGAGACAACAACCACCGCAGGCGGAGTCGTTTGAATGAAACCGGGCGGCGGAACCTCCCTAATGATGTAACCACCTACCGGAACATTGCGGAAACTGTAATTGCCCTGACTGTCGCTAAAGGTACTCGCTTCGCCCGGATCTAAACGGGTGTTGTTATTCAGGTCGATGTAAATTTGGGTATTGGCGATCGGCGGTTCCCCGGCATCTAGGCGGCCGTTGGCGTTAAAATCGTTAAATTTAACACCGCTGATCGTGCCCGTCACCAACACGTTGCCAAAGCTGAGATTAGTGGCATTTGTGCCGTTACCCACGGTAATCGAAGTCGGATTTGGCGTGGTTTGTCGGAAACCGGGCTGCGGGACTTCCCTCACTGTATAGGTGCCTGGGGGCAAGTTGATAAAAGAGAAATTACCTTGGGCGTTTGTTAAAGTCGAAGGCTCGTTGGCATCTCGGACGCCGTTGTTATTGAGGTCGATGTAAATCGGCCAGTTGGCAACTCTCGGTTCCGTCGGTTCGTTGACACCGTTAGCGTTGAGGTCGTTGAACTTGAAGCCGCTGATGCTGCCGGTGGGAAAATTGTTGCCGAAATTGATGCCGACAGCGTTGGTATTGCCCGTAATGTCGATCGGCCCTGGATTTGGCGTAGTCTGTACCCATCCCGGTTGTTGGACTTCCCTCACCAAATAGCTGCCCGGGGAAACATTACCAAAAGTGTAGTTGCCTTGCGGGTTAGTGATGGTATTGGGTTCGCCCGGGTCTAGCCTGCCATTGCCGTTGAGGTCGAGGTAAATTTGCCAGTTAGCCAGAGGTGGATCTGTTGCGTCGCGGATGCTGTTGGCATTGAGGTCGTTGTATTTGAGCCCGCTGATGCTGCCGACAAAAAACACATTGCCAAAATTGACGTTGTTGACAGTGGCGTTGGAAGTAACGTTAACCGGGCCGGGGTCGGGCGTGGTTTGGCGAAAACCCGGTTGCTGGACTTCTCTGACCGAATATGTGCCTGCAGGAATATTGACAAAAGCGTAATTGCCTTGAGCGTTTGTAACAGTAGAAGGTTCCCCAGGATCTAAGCGGCCGTTGCTGTTGAGGTCGAGGTAAATTTGCCAGTTAGCTAGTGGTTGTTCCCCAGGATCTTGGCGCCCGTTGCTGTTGATGTCGTTGAATTTTGTGCCCGCGATCGTCCCGGCGTTGAAGTTGTTGCCAAAATTAATATTACCGGCGTTTGTCCCGCTGGTAATCGCGATCGGTGCGGGATTGGGCGTAGTTTGGCGAAAGTTCGGCTGCTGGACTTCTCTAACTTGGTAAGTGCCCCCTGGCAGGTTGGCGAAGATGTAGTTGCCTTGGGCGTTGGTGAGGGTAGAAGGTTCGTTAAAGTCAAATCGGCCGTTGTTATTGAGGTCGAGGTAGATTTGCCAGTTGGGAATTGGCACATCTCCGGGATCGGGGCGGCCGTTGGCGTTGAAGTCGTTGTATTTGTTGCCACTGATGCTGCCGACTTGGAAGTTGCCGATGTTGACATTGCCGATGTCTATTTGGCTAGCGGTTCTGGTAGGGTTGCTGGATTCGGTCATGGTGTTGTTGGGGCCCAATGAACGCGGTTCAATGTTTGCTCTACGGCAATCTAGCAGTTTTTTTGCCGATTGCAGCTATTTCAGGGGATTAATTTTTTTGATCAGAGGGAAGCGCTGAGAATCAAAAATGCCCCCTGCCCCCTGCCCTGCGCGGGCCCATGCCCCATGCCCTGCGCGGGCCCATGCCCCATGCCCTGCGCGGGCCCATGCCCCATCCCTCCGCTTCGCTTCGCCCAATTTTTGCCAGATTTGATGTACGATCGCTACCAAGTTTTGCAGAGGTCGAATTTCCTATGTCCCGAAACCTGACAGCAAGCAGGAATAAAGCCCGCGAGGTTCCGAATTTGCTCCTGGGCTGGAGTTTGTGCGGTTTTTTGGCAATGGGCGCGATCGCCTCTACTTCTGCTCGTGCACAGCTACCTAGCTCCGAACCAGATAACAATAACAGCCCGATCGCCCAAACAGGCGTGATCGTCCGCCCCGCAATCAAATTAGGCAGCCGCGGATCGGAAGTTACCGAACTCCAAGCTGCTCTTCAATTATTGGGATTTTATACTGGCGAGGTAGACGGGATTTTCTCGAAAAGCACTACTAAAGCCGTGTCTCAGTTCCAGGAAGCAGCAGGCATCGCCCCAGACGGCATAGTCGGTCAAAATACTTGGAACCGGCTGTTTCCTGCGACTCCCGGCGCTAGCGTTGAAAACCCGATCGCCAACACTCCCCCAACGAGCGAAAACCCAGAGATTAAGCCCCAAACGCAGCCCACCAATTTTCCCGTTTTGAGAAGAAGAATGCGCGGGCCGACAGTCAGAGATTTGCAAGAGCGGCTTAGGGCCAAGGGATTTTTGCGTATCAGTGCTGACGGGGTGTTCGGGCGCGAAACTGAAGCTGCTGTCAAGGCTGCTCAGCGAAAATATCAACTACCAGCAGACGGCATTGTCGGCCGCGCTACTTGGGAAGCTCTGCTGCGGTGAAAGCAGGCGAATATTGCCGGATATGCACATTGGGTTCACAAGCGATCGTACAAATTGTTAATAATCGCTTTCTGAAGTATTTCGGCGCGTCAAAAAGTGTCAAGTTTGGTAAACAAAGTATTGTCAGGCGCGCAGTTGGTGTTAGTCTAAATACATGAGGGGCAGAAACCAAGCAGCACAAAAAACTTGGATAAAAATTTTGAATTAGAGTATTTGTCCCGATCGACTCTAGTTCGCAGGCAACGCCTGAATCGTGTAGTTTATTAGCAAAGAAAAGTTGATATTGCGCTCGGGATTTGTGAAGTAACTTGAGGCGATTTGAGAAATCATAAAGTTATCAAGTTAGAATTGCGATCGCACAATCAAACACAGAAGTCTGAATAGGCTCCGCTAGTAGCTAGATCGCCCGCAGAGCAGTTGCCAAAAAGTCCACCTTAGTAGTAGTTTTGCTGAGTTTCAGCATAGCTAAAAACCCACTTGAATCAGATTAAATTACCAATGTTTTAGGGTCTGGCATCCGATATGCTAGGCCCTAAAATTTTTGATGTAGACGGGGCGGTTGAAACCGCGTCTACACAGAAGACCGGGCGGTTTCAACCGTACGTCCGATCTATATTCATTTAATATCTTCAATCCGAGCATTCAAACCATTAGTGGTGAGAATTTGTAGCAATTCCTCAGCTTTTTCGCGTTCCCGAAAAGCACCAGCTTGCATCACCGATCGCCCGTTGGTAAAAGTCCGAAAAGCATCGGGAACTAAGGATACAATTTTTTGGCGATCGCCCGAACTCTCGGCATCCACTACAACTCGATAGCGGAAACCCAAAGCAGAAGCTCGATTGCTCCTCGGCGAATTCTCAGAATCGGGCAAAGAATTCCCCCCTAAAACAGCAGGTACGTAGCCACCCCTTCCTAGAGGAATGTTGCGCCCAGGAACCGGCAATTTACCCTCGGAAGAAACCGAACTCGAACTATCAAAATTCGGAGGAATTATGGGTGGCTGTACCGAACTTTCCCGAACCGAGCGAGTAGCCGGATCGGGTACGGGAATGTCGATCGCCCCTGGGACTACCGGTGCAGGAGCGGCATTTCTCGGAGCAAGCTCTTGCCGCAACTGAGTGCTCGCGGGTGCCTGTCGCCTGGAAACCGGCGACAGCGGCGCAATTGGCGCTCTTTCAACTCGGGGAGTTAGTCGCCCGGGAATGTAAGCAGGGAGAGAAGTTTCTGGGCCGCCGATACTCGAAGGTCGATCGGCAGTTAGCTGCAAAGCACTTCTTCTAATGGGTGGAGGCGGGCTAAAAGTTCCCGCCACATCAACCGATCCCGTCGTCCGATTGCTCAACAATTGATTCCCGTAAGCTGGGATTACTTGACCTTTCGCCGCATTGTTGATATCGTACTGCCCGTTATTGCGAATCACATTGCCCCCCGGTTCCGCCGAAGTGCCCAAATCCGGCAGAGCTCTGGCGATCGCCACAATTCCGTCCCGGCGGTTGCTTTCGATATAATTGTTGCGCAGCACCGGTCTTGCTTCGGCTTGCACCACCACGCCGTCCTTATTCCGAGTAATTTTGTTGCCGATTAACAAAGGTGAAGCGTTTTGCGCTACATTCACCCCAAATCCCGTGTCTTCAAACACATTATCTCGAACTTCCGGGCGGGAAGTGCCAAAAATCGTGATCCCGTTAGCTCCATTTTTCGAGAAAAAATTCCCGCCAATCGTTGGCCTTCCAGTCCCGACTACCGAAATTCCGTCGTGAGTGCTCCCCGAAAAAGTGTTGTTGACAACCGTCGGAGAACTCGATTCGATCCACAAAGCGTAACCGCGATAGTTGGTATTTGTCACCGTCACCCCGCTGAGTCCAGCCCCGTCTGCGCCTAAAATCGCGATATTTTGACCCGCCGAAGTCGGACTGAGAAACTCTCCTCCGCCTTTGATCACAATATTTTGGCCGCGAGTGCTGGGATTTCCCTGAACAGTCACGCTGGGCCTGAGCATTAACGGAAATTTTTCGCCGCTTTGAGCGCTGTAAGTACCGGGCGCTAGTAAAATCGCTGTCTTGGGCGGGGCGACGCTGAGGGCGTAGGTGAGGGTTTTGAACGGAGATTGATCGCTCCCATTACCTCCCGTGTCGCTGCCACCGTTAGAACTCACATAGAGTATGTTAATGTTGCTTTCTGGCACTTGAGAAAGTAGCTGCACGGAGGGGATACCCGCAGCGATAACTGAGGCTTGAGGGCTATAAAAAGCCGTGCTGGCAAAGACTAGCAGCAAGCAAGAGCTTAAAGCTTTCCTTGGTGATCGACTTTTTTTGCACTTGCTCTGTTTGGAATTTAGGATCATAAAAAAACACAATTTATCTTTGAGCCGAGTTTCGCATCCCCTGTTTCGTGTCGGGTTTTCGCGATCGAACTTTAATCTCACCCGCTTGCTGGGGTTTTCTTCTGTTAATGTTTTGTTTTGTTCTGCTAACCTCACGGCTCTCCTCCGAAGTGTGGTATGCAGCTTAACGATTCCACTTTGATCAAGTTTGATCTATTATGCTTTGTTTTCTTCAAATTCAATAAAACTTAAAAATTTGTCAAATTTAGATCGGTGGAGGCCAAAATTAGGTCGATCGCTTTTGCCACAATCTTGACGGCGTGGGACAATGTAGCAGTTTGACAGGTAGAATTAATTTTAATTAAGGTGGTTCTGATGACTGAGAAACAAAACAGAACTTTACCGGCACAGGCAGCCCTCTGCCGGATTTTAGATGCAAATCTAGATCGATCGCGCGAAGGGTTGAGAATTATTGAAGAATGGTGCAGGTTTGGTCTTAACAGCGCTGATTTGGCCGGCGAGTGCAAGCAACTGCGTCAGGAATTGGCTGCTTGGCACGTCGCAGAATTGCGCAGCGCTAGGGATACGCCCGCCGATCCGGGTACGGACTTGACTCACCCGCAGGAGGAGCAGCGTTCGAGCATCCAGCAGCTACTGGAGGCGAATTTCTGTCGGGTGGAAGAAGCTCTGCGGGTACTGGAAGAGTACGGCAAAGTTTACGATCTGAATATGGGCAAGGCTTTTAAGCAGATGCGCTATCGGGTGTATACTCTCGAAAGCGATTTGTTGGCTTATCGGCGCTACCAGCAGTTACTTCGATCGCAGTTATACCTCGTAACTTCGCCCAGAGACAACTTGTTACCAGTCGTGGAAGCTGCTTTGCAAGGCGGGCTGACTTTGGTGCAGTACCGCGACAAAACCTCGGATGATGGGGTGAAGTTGGCGAATGTGCGGCAGATGAGCGAACTTTGTCACCGCTATGATGCTTTGTTGATTGTGAACGATCGCGTGGATTTGGCGATCGCAGTGGATGCGGACGGCGTACACTTAGGGCAGCAAGATTTGCCTGTAGCCGAAGCGCGCAAGTTGCTCGGCCCGGGACGCATCATCGGCTGTTCGACTACCAATGGCGAGGAAATGCAGCGAGCTATTGATGCGGGAGCAGATTATATTGGAGTTGGGCCGGTTTACGAAACTCCCACGAAGCCCAACAAACCGGCGGCGGGTTTGGACTATGTGCGGTATGCTGCTAGTAAGTCGCCTGTTCCGTGGTTTGCGATCGGCGGAATTGATATCAACAACCTCGATGAAGTATTGAATGCCGGAGCTCAAAGGGTTGCCACAGTACGATCGATTATGGATGCAGAACAGCCTACTTTAGTCACGCAGTTTTTCATCTCGCAGTTGATTCGGATGCAGAATCTGAAAGCTCAGAAAGCTTTGCAGCCAAAAACCTAGGTTGATTGGCGATTTGTCGGGCGGGTTGAGTGCACCGATATTCAACCCGCGTCGGCGGGTTTTGTCTGTGTACAAGCGGTTTCAACCGCCGAGTCTTCTGAAAAATGATATTTTAATCATGATCAATCAAATTGCGCTACAAGTTAACGGAGAAAATCGCAATTGTGCGATCGGCACACCGTTACCAGAATTACTAGAACAATTAGGATTAAACCCGCGCTTAGTAGCTGTGGAGTACAACGGCGAAATCCTGCACAAACAATTTTGGGAAACCACAAAGATACAAGAGGGCGACATCCTAGAAGTTGTCACAATTGTCGGAGGAGGTTAGAGCAAACGGCGGTTGAAACCGCGTCTACACAAACGAAGAGCAAACGGCGGTTGAAACCGCGTCTACACAAACGAAGTCCGCCTCCGCGGACTGAAGAAGACAACGTAATTTTAATCGCTTCTTCTTCAACCCGCGCACCATCCGGGTTTGGTTTGTATAGACGCGGTTCCAACCGCCCAATTATATGAATTCCCAGGCAAAACCCAGGAACGCATAAAATTAAACTGCGACAGCTTCAGCCACAGGTGCAACCACAGGATAAATGCTCACTTTCTTGCGAGTTTTGCCCTTTCTTTCAAAAGTCACAACACCATCAATCATGGCAAACAAAGTATCATCTCTGCCGATACCAACATTATTACCAGGGTGAACTTTTGTACCGCGTTGGCGGATCAAAATGTTGCCAGCTTTGACAACTTGACCGCCGTACTTTTTGACACCCAGACGCTGCGAATTAGAATCGCGTCCGTTACGTGTACTGCCTGTACCTTTCTTATGGGCCATAATGTCCTCAACTGTATTTACTATTGTTTATTCTGATTCAATTTCGCCAGTTTGGGGAGTTTCAACAACTGCTTGAGTTAAGTCTCTAGCGGCTATGACTGTACCGTTGACTGTAATAGAGTCAATCATAAACCGAGTTGTTTCTTGACGGTGCCCTTTTTTCTTCCGAGTTTTCTTTTTCGGCTTCATCTTGTAGACGAGGACTTTGCGGCCCCGGAAATGCCGGAGCACGGTTCCTTCTACAGTGGCATTTTCTAGTAAAGGCTGGCCGATATGAACATCGTCTTCGTGCTGTACCAGAAATACTTTGTCAATGGTGACTTTTGATTCAGCTTCCACGTGAAGCAGTTCGATGTCGTAGAAGCGGCCCGGTTCTACTCGAAATTGTTTGCCGCCGGTCTCAATAATTGCGTAGGTCATGGGATAGTCGTTGGGTTTGCCGTACAGGTAGCTGGTTAGTCATTGGTCATTGGTCATCAGAAATGGACTTTTGACGGCTGACTGCTCTCCAGCTTTTGGAATGTCTCGACCTGATCCGAGCAGGATTTAGACAGACAACCTACAATTATTGCTGATTTGGGTATTTTTGTCAAGTTCGATCGCCCTACTAATTTCAAATTAGGGATAAAATAGAAGATGCTGGACTTTTTTATCCAAAACGGCGATCGACCTACATTCAAGCAGTCGCAGAACACCTGCTACTTCGCAACAATTCCAAAGCCTGATGTCTTACCCTGCCCTCCATCACCTCTTTTTGCAAAGTAATAAAAGCCTCAAAATCTTCTAAACCGTACTTAGTCATCTGCAACTGCTGTCGCAACAGTTCTTCTGCCTCAACCGTTAAATAACCCGTTTTCAAAGCTTTTCCGACAATGGTACTGATTAAAGTCATAGTAAATTCACCCTGAAGGCACGCACGTAAACAGTGGAGTTGTGTCACCAGACTAACTCAGATTTTAGTTTGTTTCCCGATCGCCCTTCAAATAGGTCAAATCTACCTTAAGGCATATTTAAATTTATCGATTTGTCACCTAGGGAATTGTATCAATTTTTACTAGAGAATGCGATCGAACTGATGATTTCACAACGATTATTAAAACTATAGCTACAGATAAATAATGCGCGACACTAAAAAAATAGCAATCCCTTGCCCTGCTTAGCAATTATCTAATTTTAATAATTGATATCAGATTGAAAACTGTAGCAAAAATTTTGGCAAGAGGGATTAGTTGGTTTCTAACAACAGTCGCCATTCTCTGACAGCAAAGGGAGGAACCAGCAACGCAGCTTTTTTTTCACCTTTCACAGGCAAGTTCAACCGCAAGGGCTGATTACTTTCGACTTGTGTAATTATTGATTTAAAATCGTATTCTCCGACATTAATCGGCAAATCAGACTCGCTCCAAATATCATTAGCGATGCCAATTGCGCGACTTCCCGCAGCCACATTCAGCGGCACAGGGTGCTCCAATTGAGTTCCGGGAAACCCTACCAATCTCAGGTTAAATGAGTTTACTACTCCCGACTTTACTCGCTTGTACAAAACAACTTGCCACGCTTTCTCATCAGTATCGCGCAGGCTTTGTACGGAACGAAACATTACTCTGTCGCCCGCTTCTGGATACTTGTGAATTGAAGCCAAAGCGGGCGGGCTGACAGCTAAGGTTAGATACAAGCACAAGCTAATGATTGTTAAAGTTTTACGCCAAAAAATATGATTATTCAAGTTGCAATACCTCCGATTTTTTCCATTTACAGAACTTACGCCCGAAAAGGTTTTACTATTAAAACAGACGACATTGCAGAATTTTTGGACTGATAAATCGACCGCAGATGTAAGGCAGATTACGCAGATCAACGCAGATTATTTCAAAATAATTTGCGAAGGAATGCAATGCAAGTCTATTAGAGATAGTCTAGTTTATTTCCAATCGGTTTCGGCTTGGGATAGTACGTAGGCTGAAACATCGATAATTTGTTGTTCTGACAAACGATCTTTGTAAGCGGGCATAATTCCTTTACCGTTGGTTACTAAGTTGGAAATATTGGCGATAGAATCCATGCCGTATTTTTTTAAGGCTTTTTGTTTCAAGTTTTTGCCGCGCCTGATAATGTTGCCGCCGTTGATGTGACAGCCTGCACAGTTGGCGCTGAAGACTTCGGCGGCGGTTGCGGTTGCGGTTGCGGGAGTTGTCGCTGTATCTGCGATCGCGATTTGGGAATTAGTAGCGATTTCTACAAATCCCAGCGTCAGTATCAATAGAGCGACGGTGAGATTTTTTTTCAAGTTAATTAGGGAAATCATTTATTTGCAGCTTGAAAAACAGTGCTTGATTTGATGATACCATTAAATACAGATTTTGGGGTTTAATCAGTGATTTATTCTTCCCAATCAAATGTACGAGTGACAGCTTTTTTCCACAAATTATACTTTTGCTCCCGAAGTGCGATCAGCATTTGTGCTTCCCAAGTAAAATCCACCGCCCAATTGTCCCGCAATTCCGCTAGTTTGCTCCAAAAACCCACCGCCAAACCAGCCGCATAAGCCGCGCCCAGTGCAGTAGTTTCTGCTACCGCAGGCCGCACCACAGGCACTCCCAAAACATCGCTCTGAAACTGCATCAGCGTGTGATTTACCACCATGCCGCCGTCTACTTTTAAAGACAAAAGCTGCACGCCCGAATCCTGATTCATCGCATCCAATACTTCCCGCGTTTGCCACGCTGTAGCTTCCAATACTGCGCGCGCAATGTGTGCCTTAGTCGCGTAGCGAGTTAAACCTGCAATTACTCCCCGGGCGCTGTCTTGCCAATAGGGCGCGTAGAGTCCAGAAAAAGCCGGCACAATGTAAACTCCGCCGCTGTCTTCGACTGTATTTGCTAATGTTTCTACTTCCGCAGATGTGTTGATGATGCCCAAATTGTCCCGCAGCCACTGTACTAATGCTCCGGCGATCGCAATACTGCCTTCCAGGGCATACACAGCGGGCGATTCTCCGAGCTTGTAGGCTACTGTTGTCAGCAATCCGTGGTTTGAAGGGACGATCGCCTCACCAGTATTCAGCAGCATAAAACAGCCTGTACCGTAAGTATTCTTCGCCTCGCCAACACTAAAACAAGTTTGCCCAATCAAAGCTGCGTGCTGATCTCCCAAAGCAGCAGCAATTGGAACACCATCTAACAATCCTTTCGCAGTGCCAAAAACGTGACTCGAAGGGCAAATTTCCGGCAGAATCCGGTGGGGAATTCCCATGATTTCCAAAGTTTCCGCATCCCAATCGAGGGTTTGCAAATCCATCAGCATTGTGCGGCTAGCGTTGGTAACATCGGTAACGTGCGCGCCGCCTGTCAGGTGCCAAATTAGAAAAGCATCGACATTGCCAAAAATCGCATCGCCTCGAATTGCCGCTTCCCGCAATCCTGCGATATTGTCCAGCATCCACTTGATTTTCGGCCCGCTGAAATAAGTTGCTAGCGGCAAACCGCAGCGATCGCGAAATCGATCTTTGCCGTCAACTTCTGCTAAGCTAGTACAAATTTGATGAGTGCGGGTATCTTGCCACACAATCGCATTACCGTAGGATTTGCCCGTGTTTTTGTCCCAAACAATTGCAGTTTCGCGCTGGTTGGCAATCCCGAGAGCCGCAATATCTTTCGGGTCTATATTGCCAATTTCCAGGGTATTTTTAATCACACTTTGGGTGCGCTGCCAAATTTCATCGGGATTGTGCTCAACCCATCCCGGTTGTGGATAAATCTGCTGGTGTTCTTGTTGGTTGCTGCAAATTATCTGTCCCCGGTGATCGAATACCATAAACCTGGTGCTGGTGGTTCCTTGGTCGATCGCTGCTACGTATTTTTTGGTCAAGTATTTAAAACCTTTTTCGCAATCAAGCCTTTAATATTTATGATAATATGTAAAATTCAAATTAATCTAAAAATTTTTAGTTTAGGGAATTCCCTACTTTGAAACTAGCAGAATTGCTGAGGCTCGATCGCACAATTAAGGTTATCGGCTTTGATGACGCACCCTTTTCTCGTACCAGCGACAGTCTCGTGTCGATCGCGGGCATAGTCTGCGGGAACACTCGATTTGAAGGAATGGTCTGGGGACAAGTCCTCCCAGACGGATTAGATGCCACTGACACTATTTCTGGGCTACTGCTAGGAGGCAAATTTCTGCCGCAATTGCATCTCGTTTTGCTAGACGGAATTGCTGTCGGCGGCTTCAATATTATTGACCTTCGGGAGTTAGCATCGCGGCTGCAAATTCCGTGCGTTGCTGTCATGCGCCGCCAACCAGATTTAGCTGCTGTCGAAAAAGCTCTACGCCATTTACCAGACTCGGAATACCGTTTAGAATTATTGCGCCGCGCTGGTAAAATTCACGCTTTTGAGCCTTTCTTTTTTCAAGTCTGCGGCGAACAACCGGAAGTAATTGCGTTGGTGCTCCAGCGTTTGACTGATACTGGTAAAGTTCCTGAAGCTTTGCGTTTGGCTCATTTGATTGGTGCGGCGGTTATTACTGGTGTTAGCGGCAGTTCTGCTTAAATTAATTATCTGCGATTTAATTTACAACAATCAAAAAGGTTCGTAGTGAGGACTTTAGTCCGCTAATTTGGATGCGGACTAAAGTCCGCACTACGAACCAACTCATGATTTAGCTTCCGACAATCTCGCCCTCAATTTCACCGAATTCGATTTTAGTTCCCAAGGCTAAAGTCAGGGTATTTTCAGGTTCAACCATTTTTATGTCACCTTGACTGTCTGTAGCCCACCAAGAGCGATCGCCCAAATTGGTCAATCCCAATGATAGCTCGTTTCGCGATCGAGAAATCACCGTAGCTACAACACCATTAGATGCCGTAGCTGTTAAACTCGGGATGTCAGAGGCGAATAGCTGAGTACCCGCAGTCAGAGGAATAACTCGACTTCCTAATTTCAGCAAAAATTGACGGCTGGCAGAAGCAGATGCGGTCGATTTTTGCGATATAATACTAGGCGAAACCTGAGCAGAAGTTGCAGCGGGCAAATCAGAGTTTCCGACTGTAATTGTACAGTTGCCGATTCTCTTTTGGTCGCCCGATCGCAAATAACTCACCGCCCCGCTATCAAAATTCTCGCAGACAATTTGACCAGCTTCCAATTGAAAGCGCATAGCCAGCGGCGCAACATTCGGAATGCAGATAATAGACAAATTTTCATCGCTGCCAAAAGTCACCGGTTCGGCACCAACAGTCAGAGTGCGATTGACTCCAGTATCGTAACTAATTACCAGCCAAGCTTTGTTGAACAAAGTTTCGGCGACAACTAGCATAATTCCAATCCAAAAGCCGATCGCCGCACAGCCAGCCAAACGGCCCGCCGTACCGGATAAACTATAAGCAAACAGAATAAACAAACAGCCGCCCAAAACTCCGCCAACACCGCCGCCACCCGCGCCGCGAAGCATTCCTAAATTAGGAATCCGTTTGGCAAGTCCAAGTCCTAACAAACTGCCAGCTATTCCC
Organism: Cyanobacteriota bacterium; assembly: GCA_025362325.1. GTDB lineage: Bacteria > Cyanobacteriota > Cyanobacteriia > Cyanobacteriales > Microcoleaceae > Microcoleus. Next base: position 50,529 of record JANYGO010000219.1, read on the forward strand.
CAGCAAATTACCCGCAATAACTCATTTTCGCCGTCGCCAATCCCGCTAAAAATACCTTCAGCGATCGCCCCAGAAACAGCCCCCGCGATTAAACCAAACAATCCGCCATTTTTCAAAGACTGTTTAATTTGAGGCTTGCCTTTGATATAGTAATAATAGCCGAACATAACAGCCGTAGCAATGCCGCCGCCTACCAATCCAAACCAGCGAGCTGTAGACAAGACACTATCAAAAACAGATTCTGAATTATTGAGTCGGTGCATGAAAGGTTCGGTGAGGAGATTGCCGGCGAAACCGCCGACAGCACCGCTAATCCCAAACTGCAAAGCTTTTTTAAGGGCTGATAGATTTCTTTTCACGGCGCACCTGATTGAAAGTGAGAGTCAAATTGAGCTACAAGAAAGAAAGTCACGATTTCCGATCATACCTTTGGCCGCCTGTCTCCCCTCTGTCTCCCTTCCCTCCCTCTTGCGGGAAAAGTTTTTGAGCCTCGCGCCGACTCACTGGCCCGAAATGCCTCAAGGCTCGATCGCCCGCAACCATTGCTGCTAGATAACTTTAGCGATTTTTTTCACTGTGAAACTTTCACCGGGAAGACCCCAGCTTGGGCCCGAATATGAAAAGGAATGTTACAAACTATTACAGTAACACTCAGAATGTGAACATAATGCCTCAAAATACTTGCCAGAGGTAGTTGTGTCACAGAAGCAATATCCTGACTAACTGCCCGACAGTCACTCGATCGCCACTAAGTGGCCTGCTGCAATCTCGATCGTAGATTAAAGATCGCATCAGTCATTTGTGGTATTCTAAGCGACAGGCTTAGTGCGAGCACCGACCAAGCGCACCGGCGTGAAGAACCAGCGCCGTCAAACGCCCAAGGAGTCGATCGGCAACAACTTAAACAGTTGCTGGGTTAGGTTCCCCAAAGCGTTAAAGCTCCTGCCGCAAGCCAGAGGTACGGGACGGGTGCGCCCGCCGTCGCTAGCTCAGCGCGGAGCAGTTCACAATTGCAAAATATCCAGCGGGTACACACAAGATGAGTATCGTCACCAAATCAATCGTCAATGCAGACGCTGAAGCTCGCTACCTGAGCCCAGGCGAATTAGATCGGATCAAAAGCTTCGTCACCTCTGGTGAACGCCGCGTCCGCATCGCCCAAATTTTGAGCGAATCTCGCGAACGCATCGTCAAGCAAGCCGGCGACCAACTTTTCCAAAAGCGCCCTGATGTTGTTTCTCCCGGCGGCAACGCTTACGGCGAAGAAATGACCGCAACTTGCTTGCGCGACTTGGATTACTACCTGCGTTTGATCACCTACGGAATCGTAGCTGGCGACATTACCCCGATCGAAGAAATCGGTATTGTCGGCGTCCGCGAAATGTACAAATCCTTGGGAACCCCGATTGAAGCCGTAGCCGAAGGCATTCGCGCTATGAAAAATGCAGCTTCTTCGCTGCTTTCTGGAGAAGATGCTTCCGAAGCTTCCTCTTACTTCGACTATGTTATCGGTGCGATGCAGTAAAGATTTTAGATTAAAGATTTTTGATTGCAGAATAGGGAGTTGCCGGCACTAAGCCCAAAGCTTTTGCAGATAACAAACCAGAGATAAATCGAAAATCCCAAATCCCAAATCCCAGCTACAAAATTGGACTGAACTCAGCCACTTTCTAGGAAACAAGACCATCATGCAAGACGCAATTACCGCCGTTATCAATTCCTCTGACGTTCAAGGTAAGTACCTAGACATCAGCGCTCTAGACAAGCTCAAGAACTACTTCGCATCTGGCGAACTGCGCGTCCGCGCCGCTACAGCCATCAGCGCCAATGCAGCCACAATCGTCAAAGAAGCAGTTGCTAAGTCTCTGTTGTACTCTGACGTAACTCGTCCCGGCGGCAATATGTACACCACTCGTCGTTATGCAGCTTGCATTCGCGACTTGGACTACTACCTGCGCTACGCCACCTACGCCATGCTGGCTGGCGACCCTTCCATCCTCGACGAGCGCGTGCTCAACGGTTTGAAAGAAACCTACAACTCCTTGGGCGTGCCCATCGGTTCTACCGTACAAGCAATCCAAGCAATGAAAGAAGTCACCGCCGGTTTGGTCGGTTCTGACGCTGGTAAAGAAATGGGCGTCTATTTCGACTACATCTGCTCTGGCTTGAGCTAACACGAAGGAAGAAGGAAGAAGGAAGAAGGAAGAAGGAAGGAAGAAAGAAAAATATTATTTCCTACCTCTTGGAACTTTGGACTTGTTACCTTTGCCTTTGAAAGAGGTCAGGGAAGTTGAGAGTGATTGCTAGACCGTCAAAGGCTGGTCGAGAAAGCCCGACGAGTTTTAACGAGCTAGTTTTGACTCCTAACTCCCTGCCTTCAATCTTTAAAAAATCCATCTAAAAATCTGTAAACCTACTTCAGGAGGTAGTTTCCCATGAGAATGTTTAAAGTGACTGCTTGCGTCCCCAGTCAAACACGCATCCGCACTCAGCGCGAATTGCAAAATACCTATTTTACTAAGTTGGTTCCTTACGATAACTGGTTCCGGGAACAGCAGAGAATTATGAAAATGGGCGGGAGAATTATTAAAGTGCAACTGGCTACGGGTAAACCGGGAGCTAATACGGGCCTACTTTAAAATCCGACGATGGATTAGTATAGGGTTAAGAGGTCGTTGTGACCTCTTTTTTGTTACAGCAGAAGGAAAGGAACCAAGGATGTCCAGCGTTGTTAATCTAATCAGTGTTCAGGAAGGACATTGCTCTGTAGTTTGTTCTTTCTTCCGGCACACTTAGGACACCCACTAGATCCTCGATCCCAACTTGTAGTAATATCACTTGGTCTTTTCTGCCATGAATGTTCATCAATGGGGCATTTAAACCAAGCAAATATAACTGTTGAGCCAGCACTTACTTCTTCAGGACTGAGTTCTGCGTTTTTCTCATAGTCCCACAATTGTGAAACACGTTCTGGATAAAGTGCCATTATGCTTTTGGCTACCTGTGCTTGCCTTTTTTTTATGCTTTTGGCTAACTTTTCTTGCCTCTTTTTCTCTTCTTGTTCTGTTTTAGCTTGGGCTTTTGCTTGTTTTTTTTCTATTAAATACTCATGAAAGGCAGGATTAAACTTTAGAAGTTGACGCACTCTCTCCCTAGTTATCTTATACTGCTCTCCAATTTCTAGATAGGTCAAGCCTTGCTTGTATAGTTCGAGTAGTTCTTTACTCTTGGCTAGCTTTGCTTGGGTTTGAGCCTGACGTATTGATTGGTAATTACACTTATTTTGTAGATATTGCGCTAATTTTTGTAGATGTTCGACTACTTTTTGCCCTAGGTGACTCAGGTGTATTTCATTGTTTTGCTTTTCTGTTAAACCATTCTCCTCAAGAGTGTTAAGAGCTCTTAAATTTCTTAGGTAGACATTACTTGTGGCATACTCCACTAAATTTTTAGGTGGCTCGGACAATACCCATACTCCCTCATTGACTCGTATTGGATACTGACGCAGTACATCAATAAGCCGAATTTCTCTACTATTCAGTTTTTCTGACAAAAGGTGAATATCTGACATATTGCACTTGTATACGATCGCTAACTTACAGTTTAACTTGTATGAAAGAAATGTGGGATGGTCTCACCTAAATTATTCACAAACCTGTTGCCTGACCTATAAAAATTGAAGTTCTTAGTTTGGACAAGAATAAATCAAGTAGTTAAAATAGCGCCAATTGCTTCATAAATAAAAGCAGTTTGGTAGTCAAGATATTTAGTAGCTAAATTGCCGAAAAATCCCCACAAACCATATAATAGGGAACAAATTAATGCGTAAATCAACCAATCTGGTATAGCGGTTCTCACGTAGGTGAGGTATCCTGGGCTGTTAATTCACAATTCCTCAATTCCCCAATCTAAAATCTAAAATCTAAAATCTAAAATCTGAACTAGTACCTCATCTATCTGAGAAAAGCTATATAAGCCATCTTTGTTAGAGTTTATTGAGATCATTCTAAAATCCTATGGCTGCTGACATTCGACGCTTTATTCCATTTTTAGACCCGACTGTATCTGAATGGGCTGCTGAGGCCCGCTGGCTGAGGTGGCTGACTTTCCTGTGGCTGTTTGTGGGACTGACAGCTTTGTTTTCGGCTTCCTATCCCATTGCCAATTCTGAATTTGGAGACGGCCTTTATTATTTTAAACGGCAGCTAATCGCAGTGGCGATCGGGCTGGCCGGTTTTAACTTGATGGTATACTCCCCCCTGCGCTACCTGCTGAAAACAGCTCAGTTGGGCGTCCTGTTGCTGCTGGGATTGCTCTGGTTGACCTTAGTTCCGGGAGTGGGAACCACCATCAACGGGGCGACTCGCTGGATATCTCTAGGCCCGGTTCCGATTATTCAACCTTCTGAATTGATCAAGCCGTTTTTCGTTCTCCAAAGCGCCCGCATTTTCGGCAACTGGCCCCGGTTGACGAATAAAGTTCGACTGACTTGGTTGGGAATTTTTGGGGCGATGCTGTTGGGAATTTTGTTGCAGCCCAATTTGAGTACCACGGCTTTGTGCGGGATGACTTTGTGGTTGGTGGCTTTGGCTGCTGGCTTACCTTACTTGCAGTTGGGCGCAACGGCGATCGGGGGAATGCTGTTGGCGGTTTTAAGTATTAGTTTTCGGGAATATCAGCGTCGCCGGATTATGTCTTTCCTGAATCCTTGGGCAGATCCGATGCAGGATGGCTATCAGTTGATTCAAAGTCTGCTGGCTGTGGGTTCGGGCGGCATCTGGGGTGTGGGTTTGGGGATGTCGCAGCAAAAGTTATTTTATTTGCCGATTCAGTACAGCGATTTTATTTTTGCTGTGTTTGCTGAGGAGTTTGGTTTGGTGGGCGGTTTTTCGCTGTTGCTGATGTTGGGGGCTTACTCTACTGTGGCTTTGAGGGTGGCGATGAAGGCCCGAAATATTGAGAGTCAGTTGGTGGCGATTGGGGCGACGGTGGTGATGGTGGGACAGTCGCTGCTGAATATTGGGGTGGCGACGGGGGTTTTGCCAACTACGGGTTTGCCACTGCCGTTTTTTAGTTACGGCGGTTCTTCGATGGTGGCGAGTTTTTTGTTGTCTGGGCTGCTGATTCGGGTGGCTAGGGAGAGTTCCGAGGCTGAGGTGGTTTCTCTGGATGGACGTAGGAAAAAGCCTGGAAAGTCTAAGTTGCGATCGAACAACGGTAATACACAAACCGAATAATTTGTCAATAGCAAACAAACCCGGTTTTTGGCAAAAATCGGGTTTGTTTATTTACTTAAAAACTACTGGCAGAATACCAATTTATAAAAACCGGTATTGTAGGGAAGAACACTGATTTTGAGAAAAAAAGAAGTCGGCGATCTTAAGGCAATTCTAGATTTATATGGTGGGAGATGAATGTCGATCAACTATTTCCGCCCGTCACCCTTATTCGGCGGTTCTTCTTGTTGTTCTTGAGGTTTAGCTGTGATGTCAGTTAATTCTTTTTTGTCGGGTTTTGGTGTTTCGGGAGTTGAGTTAGCCATTGAGTTTTTTCCTAAATAATAGATGCGCCGCTTAATGATATCTTTTCCGGCTACAAATGTGTTGCTGTAGATAGCGAGAGGAAAATTAAGACAGACAATTCTCATAGAGTGGTATTTGAGCTTTAATAAGTGTTAGCAATATTTTGATGTGTCAAGCGGATGCTCAAACCAGAGGTCTGTCAAAATTTATGAAAATGCAAAAAATCGGATTGTCGGCACTGATCTCAATCTTAGCGGTGCTGACTATAGGTGAGTTTCGGTTTATCCGTAATTTTCAATTTAAAATCATCAATTCTCAGGCCTTGGCTCAAACCCAAGCTCAGCGGAAAGCCGAAGCAGACCAACTGTTAAACCAAGGGCTTCAGCAGTATCAGATTAGTCAATTTCAAGCTGCATTGCAGTCTTGGCAACAGGCACTAATAATTTATCGAGGAATTAAAGACCGCCAAGGTGAAGGGAAAG